>JAAERO010000199.1 GCA_024230315.1 Hyphomicrobium sp. | reverse complement strand
TAACACCAAACGGCCAGACTTGACGCTCGCCAGCCACAGTGGCGGCAAGTGAGGGTCTGATTACCGCAGTTCCTGCTTCGAGGAACGGAAATTGGCGCACTCCATCATCGATGCAGTGTCATCCGGGGAATGTCGGTTGAGAATCTCGGGCTCAAGCCTGAGGTCATCCCTACCGATTGGCGCGCCGGGGCCGACGCCGATGCGGTCGAGGCGCATCTCAATAAGGACGGGGAAAAAGCGATCAAGGCCGTTTGCGTCGTTCACAATGAGACATCGACGGGGACACACTCGTGGATCGACGAGGTTCGCAAGGCGATGGATGCAGCTGACCATCCTGCACTTCTCATGGTCGACACCATCTCCTCGTTGGCGGTCATGGATTACCGACACGACGAGTGGGGTGTGGACGTGGCGATTTGCGGATCGCAGAAGGGCTTAATGTTGCCGCCTGGTCTCTCCTTCACGGCAGTCAGCGACAAGGCGCTTGCCGCCATGAAGACGGCCAAGCTGCCGCGCTCTTATTGGGCATGGGACGACATGCTCGAGCTCAACCGCGACGGCGTGTTCCCTTATACGCCGCCTACGGCGCATCTCTTCGGCCTCTCCGAGGCGATCGACATGCTACTCGAAGAAGGGCTCGACAACGTATTCGAACGGCACGCACGTATGGCCGAAGCCGTGCGGCGTGCCGCCCAAGCTTGGGGTCTGGAATTGTGGTGCCGTGATCCGAAATATCATTCAACGGCGGTGACCGCGGTCAAAATGCCCGATGGCCATAACGCTGACGCGTTCCGGAAGGTCGTGCTCGACACGTTCAATATGTCGCTGGGAACGGGCCTCAACAAGTTGGCTGGCAAGGCGTTCCGCATCGGCCACCTCGGCGATACCAACGATCTCACAATTCTCGGGGCGCTTGCTGGCGTCGAGATGGGGCTAAGGCTTGCCGGTGTTCCCCACAAGCAGGGTGGTGTCGATGCCGCCATGGCGTATTTCGCTGAGACGGCTCGCACCGCGTCGGCAAAAGCGGCGTGATTAAGCGCTCGAGCAAGGGTGCATCACAATCCGGTAATGCCGACCGCTGCTAGTTCCATTTGGCAGCGCCGTCCCAATTTAAAGAACTTCTTGGCCACGCATCGCTTGACCTTGGCGATCGTGGGCTTCTTGCCAATACAAAGACGGCGAACGTCGCTTTCACAGGCTGCGCGAAGCTTAGGCGTGATCTCGGGGGGAAGCTTCAGCTTTTCGGCGGCTATGACGGGAGCCGCATACAGCATTAGAAACACAAAAACGGTGCCAGGAATTCTCATGAATATGCCTTCAGGGTATTGGCTTCGCAGTATCGGTTGCTGACTGGATCCGGGGTGGACCACGCGGATTTCTCGTAAGTACCAACCGATGCAAGAGGCGTGCAAAGCGTCCGATCGTCGCGACGCCTTTGAAGGCCAATAATCAGACGTTGGATTGCCCGGAGACTGATTGAATCAGTGTTTGCGCCATGGCTTCGCCCACGCGGACGCTATCGACATCGTCTTTGTCGATCACGTCGCAGGCGCCGCTGGCAAGAAGGTGGGCGCGACGTGCGTGCGTCATTTGTCCACCGATAATGATGATGGGGCCGGAAAAGTCGGCGCCACGCAGTACCGGCATGGCCTGCGAGGCATCGGAGGCCGGCTTCAGCGCGTCGTCGAGAAATACGATGTCAGGCGTTTTCTCGATCACTCGGTTCACTGCATCGCCAAGTGTCAAGGTCCAGCGGATTTCATGATCGTAGCCGAACAGGATCCGCAACGTGGCCAAGAGGTGCTCCGCATCGATGCTCTCATCCTCGACGACCAGCACGTCAGGAGGCGCGTCGTTATTCTCGGCCCGCGCCTTGACGAGATTGCTTCGCCTGGCAAGTAAGCTGCCCCCCACGAGTTAGAGCTCGTCGCCATTTGTGATTCTGCCCTCAGGCTTAGTGTGTCGATTTTAGACTGGTGTGATGGAGAGACGCTTGTTCCCGCATGCCCCCGGCCGCCGCGGCCATGATACCAGATCAAGCAGCGTAGCCAGACACAAGCCCGGCTGAAAATAGAAAGTAACATTCAAGAAGGCAGAATCCCGGTGCGCGTTCTCATCTGGCAGCTCGCTTTGGCCGCCAGAAGCGAAATGACAAGCTGCTTTTGCTCTATTCCGCGGTGGCAAGACGCTCGGCGGGCGAGGGGGAGCGCAGCTCAGACAAAAGCTCGTTCTCACGCTGCTTGGCGGCTTCGTAGCTGGTGCGCTTCACGTGGCCATAGCCGCGGATTTGGAGCGGTAGGGCTGCAAGCGCGCAGACCGTCGCATGCGTTTTGGGGGATAAGCGTTGGGCGATTTCGGTCAGAAGCGTTTCGTATTCGTCGATCATGCGCCGCTCAAGCCGGCGGTCCGCCGTCTGGCCAAAGATATCGGTCCATGTACCGCGCAGACGCTTGCCCCTCGCCAGCAGGCGCAATACGGGGACCATCCAAGACCCGAGCGTGATCTTTTTTGGCTCGCCAGTAGCCGGGTCCTTTCGCGCCAGGAATGGCGGAGCCAGATGGAATTTGAGCGCGCACTGGCCTTCGAACGTTTCGCCAAGTATGCGCTCAAAGCGCCCGTCCGTGTAGAGGCGCGCCACCTCGTACTCATCCTTGATCGCAAGAAGCTTGAAGTAACTCTTTGCCACCGCCTCCGCGAAGCCGGCGCATCCCGGCGACTTTTCCTTTTCAAGTACCGCGATGTCAGCCACCCGCTGACGGTAACGGTTCGCGAGCGCGTCATCCTGATAGGTGGCAAGCTCGCGTGCACGCAGCGCAGCCATGTCTTCTAGCGTTTGCGATAAAGGAGCGTCGGCAGCGGATGCGCTCAAAAGGCGCTGAGGGAGGTCGCGATCATGTGCTGCATGGCGGCCTACGCGGAAGGCCCGGATGCTCTGGTTCACCGCGGCGCCATTCAGCGTTATGGCCTGCTCTATGGCGTCGGCGGGGATTGGCACAAGGCCTTGCTGATAAGCGAAGCCCAACAGGACCATGTTGGCAAAGAGCGTGTCGCCGAACACCGCGAGGGCCAATCGCTGCGCATCAAGTGCTGCTAAATGTGCGCCACCGGAACGCTCTGCGAAGGCGTCGCTCAGCTCTGCACCAGGAATCGAAAAATCGACGTCGCGTGTGAACGCCCCGGTCGGTGTCTCGTGGCTAGAATAGATGAGTGCCGTGTGCCCCGGCCGGATCATCTCAATAACACCTGGTGAGGCGGTAACGAGTAGATTGCCGCCGAGCACGAGGTCGGCGCCAACGGCGTCGATGCGTATGGCGTGGATCGCGTCGACGTTCGCAGCGATCTTAATATGGCAGGCGACCGCGCCGCCCTTTTGCGCGATCCCTGTCATGTCGATTCCGCCAAATGCCAGTCCGGCGAGATGCGCGGCTTGGCCCAGTACCGCGCTGATGGTGACAACGCCGGTACCACCAACGCCGGTAACCAGGATTGCGTAGGGTTTGTCCAATGGCGGAAGTGCAGGATCGGGCAGCGACTGCTGCGTATCGACGTCAATTGCGAGTCTGCCGGAGCGTTTGGGCTGGCCTCCGGTAACCGTCACAAAGCTCGGGCAGAAGCCATCGAGGCAGGAATAATCCTTGTTGCAGGCCGATTGATCGATGGCACGCTTGCGGCCAAACTCTGTCTCAAGTGGCAGTATCGCAACGCAATTTGATTTAATCCCGCAATCCCCGCACCCCTCGCACACAAGCGGATTGATAAAAACCCGCTCAGCGGGATCGGCGAGTGCGCCACGCTTGCGCCGCCGTCGCTTTTCAGCCGCACAGGTCTTGTCGTAGATCAGGACTGTCACGCCGTCGATGGCGGAAAGTTTCTCCTGCACGCGCATCAAATCGCGGCGATGATATGCGGTGACGCCGCGTGGCAATCCGCGTGGGCCGTACTTTTGCGGCTCGTCGCTGACGACCACGACCTTGGCCGCGCCTTCCGCCAGCATCTGGGCTGCCATTTGCGCTACCGTGAAGTTGCCTTCCGGCTTCTGGCCGCCGGTCATGGCGACTGCGTCGTTGTAAAGGAGCTTATAGGTGACGTTTGTGCCGGCCGCGATCGCAGCGCGAATAGCGAGGCTGCCAGAATGCACATAGGTGCCGTCGCCAATGTTCTGGAACACGTGGCGGCGTTGGGAAAATGGGGCCTCGCCGATCCAGTTGGCGCCCTCCGCACCCATTTGCGTAAATCCCTCGGTGGAACGATCCATCCACTGCGCCAAGTAATGGCAGCCGATACCAGCGTAGGCGTGAGCGTCGTCCGGGATGACGGTTGAGGAATTGTGCGGGCAGCCCGCGCAGAAATATGCGGTGCGCGCAATCGCGCTCGTTTGTGCGGGTAGATTGGCTCTCAGTGCTTTGAGCTCTTGCAGCCGCGCAGCAAGCTGCTCGTCAGGCGTCACCCGCAATATCCGTTCACCAATCGCAATGGCAACGTTAAGCGACTCCAGCGCGCCCTTAGCAGGAAACAGCCAGTTCCCCGTCTCATCCTTCTTGCCCAAGACCTGCGGGCGCCGCGGCCAATCGAAGAGTTGCTCTTTGACTCGCGTCTCAATAAGCGCGCGCTTTTCTTCGATGACGAGGATGAGATCGAGCCCTTGGGCGAAACGTTTCACGCCGTCTGGCTCTAAAGGCCAAGTCATCGCCACCTTATAGAGGCGCAGACCTAGTTCGTTGGCACGCACCTCATCGATCCCCAGTTCGTCGAGGGCTTGGCGCGTGTCGAGATAGCTCTTACTCGCGGTGATGATGCCAATCTTCGGGTTCGCGCCTCCGCTCGTCACAATGCGATCCAGCCCATTGGAGCGCACGAATGCGAGCACTGCGCCGCGCTTGAAGTCGTGAAGCCGTGCTTCCTTGTCGAGTGGGGCATCGTTGATCCGAATGTTGACCCCGTCGGGTGGTATCGGGAACTCGCCGGCGCTGGGAATGTGAATCTGGATGCGGTCAAGGCTGGCATCCACCGTAGATGTACTTTCGAAATTGTCCTTGACGCACTTCAAGCCGACCCACACGCCCGCATATCGTGACAGGGCGAAGCCATAGAGCCCGTAGTCGAGCACCTCCTGCACACCGGCTGGATTGAGGATTGGGATCATGGCGTCGACCAGCGCGAATTCGGATTGGTGCGCAGAGGTGGAGCTTTCGCAGGTGTGGTCGTCACCGAGCAGGGCGAGCACGCCGCCGTGCTTTGATGTGCCGGCGTGATTGGCATGGCGAAACGCATCGCCAGAGCGATCGACGCCGGGACCCTTGCCATACCAAATGGCAAAAACGCCGTCGTATTTTCCCTCGCCTCTGAGTTCGGCTTGTTGCGCTCCCCAGATAGCGGTTGCGGCGAGATCTTCGTTGACGGCGGGGTGAAAGACGATGTCGTTTTCAGAGGTCAGCGCTTGGGCGCGCGCAAACGCGTTCTCAATCGTTGCGATCGGCGAGCCACGATAGCCGGTGACATAGCCAGCCGTGTCGAGCCCGGCTTCCTTATCGCGTGCCTTTTGCGTGAGAACGAGACGTACGATCGCCTGCGTGCCGGAGAGAAGTTGGTGCGGCACGGAAAGGTCGAACTTATCGTTAAGGCTCGCTTCGCGCTTGCCCATCGGAGGATCTTGGTTTGCGGCTCGCATTGAGCCATTGCCTAGAGCCTGATCGTTTCACCTGGAAGCACTAATTGCGTCGAAGTGAAACGTGAATCAGTCTCTACACTTTTGATTTAGAGCAAGATTCACTTATCTGCCGGAAA
The DNA here is from genome assembly GCA_024230315.1 of Hyphomicrobium sp. Taxonomy (GTDB): domain Bacteria; phylum Pseudomonadota; class Alphaproteobacteria; order Rhizobiales; family Hyphomicrobiaceae; genus Hyphomicrobium_A. The sequence goes on along the minus strand of JAAERO010000199.1, from coordinate 10,491 downwards.
CCTTCTGGGCTTGGCGAGTGATTCCATCAAGAACGGTCTTGCTCTAGTCCAACAGAGTCTCACGCCCTGCTGCGGACTGCAAACTACCTGTTTGGTGCAAAATTGGGCAGTTTAGACCGTTGCTGGTCCAGCACCCCGGACATCATATCCGAGCGCTATCCGCCGAAACGCCATGTAGCTGGCATTGATACGCTGTGCCTGCGCGTCCGAGGCGGCTGCGTGGGCCACGACCGCGTCGGAGACACAGCTGATTGCGCGTTCCAAGTCCGGCGCTAATGGCCATGTCTTGTCAGCGGCCGCGCCCGGATAGAGCAACTTGCGGTGCGTTTCCTCTTCTGCGAGCGCAAGCTGCAACTCGGCCGCCGCGGCAGCCGTAAAGATCGCCTGATCGGCGTCGCTGAAGCCGTCCCATAGTGAGCGGCGTATGCCAAGCGACAACGCCGCACCGTGCCGGTTAACGCTCGTGCCGACAGCGTAAGGTGCTGCCGCCGTTAGCCCCAGCGAGTGGCTGACAATCGCCCCGCCCCATTCGGCCGCCAGGATTTCGCACCGCGACAAGGCGTCTGCCACGTCTGTTGCGCCAACGGTGACCGGGTCCAGTCCAATGCCGTGCACGACGTCACGGGCCAGACCCATCATCGAAACCTTCTCACCCGCTAACTCGCTCATCGTGTGAACACGCCGGGTCGCAAGGAAGTGCGCATTGGCACCGGTATGACCGGCCACCATCGCCTTGACGCTAAAGTCGCCGGCAAGGTCATCCCAAAGCGTTTGGCCGCCGCCGACGAGGATCCATGACAAGAGATGCTGGGGCGCGATGCCGCGATCACCAGGAAGGCCCGCGAAAAAAGCAAGAGCGCGATGCGCGTGAAGATGGTCGTGCTCGCTGCCGTGATAGAGGTCTGCCTCGCCTCGCTGCACGGCGCTTAGTCCATTCGCGACGCCATGCGCGAAGGTGAAACGGTAGCGGCCCTCGCTCATAGCTTCGACGCGCTGAGCTAGGCGACGCGCTTGGTCAGCAAAGCCAGTAACGCCGTCGGACCACGGCATGGAAAAGCGCAGCTCTTTCACGCCTTTCGCTACGGCAGGCGCGGGATTGGGTGTCGTCTTTTCTAAGATCTCTGCCGTCGCGGCGGTTGCTGTCGTCGCCGCCGCGGCAGCGGCACTGGTTGTCTTCAAGAACGACCGACGGTCCATAGAGCATGTCCCCAATCAGGATGAATAAGATCATCAAACCCGATCGGTGTACTATTGGCAACAGGCGTGAATGTGGCCAGCCGGCCGTGTGGGCGCTCAGCGCTCGCGCGCTAACAAATAATTGATTGAGTGGAAGAAATCGGCCCAGGCCACGTATCCAGGAATGCGGCCAACTTCCTCGTTGTCGCGCAGCACCAGAACCGTCGGTATTACGAAGATCGGCTCCGCAAGCACGAGCCGCCTTGCCCCCACGTCCTCCAGATCAAGGAACCGAAGGGGCATATCGCGCGCGAGAGGCGAGTCTTCGTAAGTGGAAAGCACGTTGCGACGGAAAAGAACGCAGTAAACGCAGTCGGTCGATTCAATGACGACGACTTCTAACTGGGGCGCGAGACGGGCCGTCGTTTCAATGTGCTGCAGGGCTATACCATTCGTTAGCGGTATTGCGGCCAATGCGGCGGCAACGACGAGTGAAGCGAGGCGCAATGAGAACGGGGCGCTAGATTTGGAACGCGGGCACGACATGCCCTCATTCTATGAGGGCGTCATTGCTCGCGGGTGCGCATGAATGAATAGGTGGTTAACTGCTGTTTCATATTGCGCCGTTACGGCGCGCTGCAATCACGACTTCGCGCAGATGATGGCAATGGCTTTGGTCATGGCGATCCCGTAATCGGCACCACTAAGCTCTTGAAGGAAGGCCTTGCCCAGAGGCTACGTGTTCTCGATCTCTTTTGCCGGCGCTCCAGCGCATAGGGTGCAATGAGCAACGCCGAAGTTGCCGGTTGCTTGGTGGCGTCCGCCGCAATAGTTTGGCCGCTTTGGATGTTATAATAAGCCGGGTCGACACTCTATGGCGCAGTTGAAATCGATCGTGGCTGCGCTCCTTAGTGGGGCCGCAGCGCTCACGGCGCCGTCCACCGCGTCAGCCGATCTCGGCGTCGTCGTGACTATCAAGCCGATCCATTCGCTCGTTACGCGGCTCATGGCAGGGATCGGGACGCCAAAGCTTCTGGTTGATGGGCCAGCATCTCCGCATGCGTTCTCATTGAAGCCGTCGCACGCGCGCGCCATCAATAATGCCGACGTTTTCATTCGCGTCTCTGAAATGGTGGAGCCGTTCACGCGCAAGATCGTCAAGGCTGTGCCCGAGACCGTGCGTGTCGTCACGCTGGAGGAGGCTCCGGGCGTCAAATTGCTCGATGTGCGCACTGGCAGTAGCTTCGAGCAACACACGGTGGCAGAGGATCACCACGGCGCGAGCGATGGACACATATGGCTCGATCCCGACAACGCTAAGGCGATCGTGGCTTACCTTGCAGAGCTTCTGGCTGAGCGCTCGCCTGCCGATGCGGCCAAACTCCGCCTCAACGCGGCGCAACTAAACGACGATATCGATGCACTGGCCGTCGAGCTTCAGGAAAGCACCAGGTCGATCAAGGACAAACCCTTCATCGTCTTTCACGATGCCTACCAGTATTTCGGCAAGCGGTTTGGGGTCGATGCCGTGGGCTCGGTCACAGTGAGCCCGGAAGTGGCGCCAGGTGCCAAACGCCTCAACGAGCTGCGCGCTAAGATTCGCGCGCTTGATGTCGTGTGCGTGTTTGCCGATCCCTTGTTCCAACCTCGGCTCATTGCCGCGGTGACGGAAGATACAAAGACAGGCTCAGGCACGCTCGATCCAACGGGGATGATGCTCGCGGCTGGGAAGGATCTTTACTTTGAGCTGATGCGCGGTTTGGCGGCGGGGTTGAAATCCTGCCTTGAGGCGCACACGTAGGCATAAGCCCGCAAGTGGTGAGATATGAAAACGGGGCACCGGCTAAAACCGATGCCCCGTTGATCGTCCGTGCAGACTTGTTTGTCGTTCTAGAGCGCCGCGCTCTTGGCCGGATCAGTTTTTTGCGTATCGCCCGTTGCGTTTGCTGCGGCGGCCCTTTGCTTGGCCTCGGCTGCGGCTTTTATTGCGCGGTCCGCCGCCTTCCTTGCGGCCTCGGCAGCCTTCGTGGCTCTGGCGGCGGCTTTCATTGCATTCTCTGCAATCTTGCTGATGCTCACCTTGGCCGCTGGCTTGGTATCTTTCTTGGTATCTTTCTTGGTGTCTTTGCTCGTTTCCACCGCTGCTGTCTTGGTCGCAGCTGGTTTCACTTTCTTGGACGCAACGGCAGGTGGGGGCATCTTCCTGGGTTGCCTTGGCAAATTGCGAATGATGCGCCGCTTGGGCTTCACGGGGCGCGGGCCCGCTTCTTGTAGGTCGGCTGGTAAGAAGGCGTGTCGTAGCCGGTCGAAGCCACCATGCTCGTGTTGAAGCGCTGCCACGTCACCGTCACCCGGGTTCCGACCTTCACGCGCGGATAGAGATCGAGAACGTCCTCGTTATGCATGCGGATGCAGCCCTTGGAGACGGCTTTGCCAATCGTCCAAGGGGCATCGGTCCCGTGAATGCGATAGGTGCTCGATCCGAGGTAGAGTGCGCGCACACCGAGCGGGTTCATGGGATGGCCGCCGGGGACCCAACGCGGCAGGCGCGGATTTTCGCGCAGCATTTCTCCCGTCGGCCGCCAGGATGGGTTCACACGCTTGTTGGTGACGGTCGTGGTTCCTTGCCAGCGGCTCTGCTGCCGCGGCAATGGGATAGCTCGTGGCCCGGCCCTTCCGCTGGATGTGATACAGGCGCCGATCGCCGAAGCTGACGATGATCTGACCGGGTGTGTATTTCGGACTGAAGCTGACGGTCTGGCGGCCACCGCCCCATTCCGTGCTGCCGCCCCACAATAAATCGATCAGACCTTGCGCACTGGCCGCGGTTGGGGCTGCCAGCAAGAGAAGTGCAGCGACACGCGCCAGGACATTGGAACTCAATAATTTGATGGGGGGCATGCGTTACGGCTCCGGTTTATTGGTGCGCGGTCAAGCCTGCGGCAAGAAAGTGAAGGGAGCGTATATATCAGTCCCGTTTTGAGCGGCAGAGCAGGAGAGTCACACCTGTTGCAGGATCGTACGTGATCGGCCGGTTCTGGAGTTTTTTGCGCGGCTTGGTCGCGTCGTTGCTGGGGCAACGGTGGTATGCCGCGCGGTTTTTGTGTGCCAGCCCCCGGAACATCTAAACAATTTTGTTCTTCTTTTGTGCTTGACCTTCAGACCAAAGCAATTTAGAACAAAAAAAGAACATAGGTGGCGGCAAACGCCGTTATCTCCCCAGATGCTGCGAGAGCGTTCCCGTGGATCAGGCGGCCTCATCCCCCATCCCTTTGTCCGTCCGTCACCGGCGGATCTCGCCTTTAGGACCGAACCCAAGTTTGAGTTTGTCTCGTGCCGGGCTTCGGTCTTGCCCAAACCGGAACGGCGAGCCTCCACTCGCCGTTCCGGAGGCATGGGCTCCGCGGGCCGCCCTTCTGGACAGCTTGCGCGCACGCATTCATGCCATCGAGCGTCATCCTCCCTCTCTCACTCCCGTTGAGGGCCCAACAGACGCACTGTGCTCGCACGCGCGATCGTCTTCCCAGTTGTGGACGCTGGGCGTGCCTGAGATCGACCGCCACCTGAGAGGTGGCCTCGATGAGGGAGCCTTGCACGAGGTGAAGCCTGAGCGCCGCCAGGCCGGTGCCGTTGTGAGCGATTGGGCGACAGCACTTGGCTTTGTTCTGCGGCTTACCGTGCGGCGCTTGCACGGGCTTGGATCTCTGCGTCCGGCACACCGGCGCAAGTTCTCTGGTGCTGGCATCGGCTCTTGCTCACGAGCTTGGCAGGCCCTACGGGCCGGGACTTTCCTGTATGGGCCTTGAGCCCTCCTCGTGTCTCTTCGTGGAGACCGCGCGCGCTAGCGATGCGCTTTGGGCCATGGAGGAGGGGTTAAAGTCGGCAAGCGTGGCGCTTGTTCTGGGCGTGCTCAAAGACGTGGAGCTGACGCCTGCGCGGCGCTTAAGTCTCGCGGCCGCGGAACACCGCATCCCATGTTTACTTCTCACTGATCCGCGAACGCCCCCAACCGGTACCACAGCAACACGCTGGCGCATTGGCGGGCAAACAAGCGCACTGCATCCCTTCGAGGCCGCAGCACCTGGCCCCTCCCGTCACACTGTCTCGCTTAAGCGTAGCCGCCATGGTGCGCCCGCACCGCAATCTTCATCGCTAATCCTGGAATGGTCCAATGAGACGCATTGTTTCTATATGGTTTCCGCTTTGGCCGATCGAGCGGCTACGCCGTACCGCGCCTACCGCCGTGCCTGATGGCACAGCCCTTGCGCTCGTCGAATCGGGCAGCCATGGCATTCGCATCACCGCCGTCAACGCTAAGGCGGCAGCCGACGGTGTGCGCATTGGGCAAGCGCTTGCCGATGCGCGCGCCGCATTGCCCGCTCTTGCCTCGCGCACCGCCGAGCCCCACTGTGACCGCGCCGCACTGTTGAAGCTTGCACGCTGGTGCGGCCGCTATGGCCCCAACCGCAATGTCGATGGCCCCGACGGCATATGGATCGACATCACAGGCGTTGCGCATCTCTATGGCGGAGAAGAGCGCTTACTCGAAGATCTCTCGTCTCGGCTGTCGGCCTTCGGGCTGACGGCGCGAGTCGGGCTCGCCGATACGCGTGGCGCCGCGCACGCGCAGGCTCGCTTCGCAGCCTCGCTCGCTCTGGCGCCGCCAGGCGAAACCGAAGCGAGCCTTGCGCCCCTTCCCGTCGAGGCCTTGCGCCTTACGCCGGAGACCGTGTTGCTCTTGAAGCGGCTTGGCTTGCGCCGTATCGGTCAGCTCTATCGCCTCCCGCGCGCAGCACTTCAGCGACGGTTCCGGTCCTCTGAGACCGCAGAGGCAGTTCTTGCCCGTCTCGACCAGGCTCTGGGGGCCAAATCCGAGCCCTGTCGCCCGCTGGCAGAACCGCCGGCACTTTTCGTGCAGCGTTCATGGCCCGATCCGCTCATCTCTGCGGAGGCTTTGGAAGCTGAGACGGCTCAACTTGCAACAGAACTGTGCGTGGTGCTCGATGCCCGCGGGCTGGGTGCGCGCCGCATTTGTCTTTCGCTCTACCGCGCCAATGGAACGGTTGCGGATGTGTCCACCGGCATGAGCTTTCCTTGCCGTGAGGCCGAGCATCTAATGGCGCTTCTTAAAGAGAAGCTCGGGGCCCTTAATGCGGGCTTCGGAATTGACGTGCTGGTGCTTGCGGCTGAGCGTGTGGAACGTAAAGGCGCGCATCAGGCAGCCCTGGGGCCCCGGCTTGATAGTGATACGCGCACCGATCCTGCTCTGCTCGTCGATCGCCTCACGAACCGGTTGGGGCGCGCCCGTGTCAGCCGTCTCAATGCGCGCGCCAGCCACATCCCTGAGCGGGCCGAAGTGTGCACCCCGGCGCTTTCGGAGCGCACGCGCAAGAAAAAAGAAGCCGTATGGCCGTCCCGGCCCACGCCGCCGCGTCCGCCATTCTTGCTTACTAGTCCTGAACCCATACGCGTGATTGCGGAGATCCCCGAGGGCCCGCCAGCGCGCTTCACTTGGCGTCGGGTTGAGCACCGTGTCGTGCGCGCGCAAGGTCCTGAGCGCCTTGCGCCAGAGTGGTGGCGCGAGATTGAGGCTGAGAAAAGCCGCACGCGCAACTACTACCGCATCGAGGACGAAGGTGGTGCGGGCTACTGGGTGTTTCTCGAGGGGTTCTACGATTGCGATGAAGCGCCGCCGCGATGGTTCGTGCATGGGCTTTTCGGGTGATGGTGGTGCCGTGGCCTACGCTGAGCTGCAGGTCACGACCAACTTCTCGTTTCTGCGCGGGGCCTCACACGGTGAGGAGCTCGTCGCACAGGCGAAAGCGCTAGGCCTTGCCGCGCTGACCGTCACCGATCGCAACACGCTTGCCGGTGTCGTGCGCGCACACACGGCGGCCAAGGAGGTCGGTCTCAAGCTTATAGTCGGTGCGCGCCTTGAGCTTGAAGACGCGCCAAGCCTCCTCTGCCTGCCGCGCGACCGTAAAGCCTATGGCCGTCTGTCCCGGCTGCTTTCGGTTGGTCAGCGGCGGGCGCAGAAGGGGGAATGCACGCTCTTTCTCGACGACGTTGCGCAACATGCAGAGGGGCAGATCTTCATCACTCTTGCGCCCGGAGATTGGGACTGGGGCACGCTGAACGCCACATCTGCTAAATACGATGTCCCCAGCAGCGCCGAGATCATTCCTTTCGCGTCCCCGCAACGCCTTCACAGCGAGACATCGCAGCAGCGCGAGCCCGCTGGGGACAAACCCGAGAAGAAAAGAAGCTTTGAGGCAGATCTGCACCGCGTGAGGGGCGCCCTTCAAGACACCCCCGTTTATCTCGCGGCGAGCCACACCTACCGCGGCGATGATCGCGCGCGTATCGCAGCGCTCGCCGTCCTCGCTGAGCGATGCGCCACGCCGCTCGTCGCCACCGGCGATGTGCTCTATCACGCGGCGCACCGTCGCCCTCTCTAGGACGTGCTCTGTTGCGTGCGCGAAGGCACCACCATCGCCGAAGCGAGCCTCAACCTTGAAGCTAATGCTGAACGGCATTTGAAACGTGCAGGCGAGATGGCGCGACTTTTCAAGGGCTACGAGCGGGCAATCGCGCGCACGCTTGAGATTGCAGAGGCGTGTCGCTTCTCGCTCGATGAGCTTGTCTGCGAATACCTCGACGAGCCCATCCCGCCCGGCAAAAGTCCGCAGTCGCATCTTGAGGACCTGACATGGGAAGGCACGCGCTGGCGTTTCCCTAAAGGCATCCCTGACAAGGTGAACACAACGCTGGCCCGCGAGTTGGAGCTGATCGATCAGCTCAACTACGCACCCTACTTCCTCACCGTGCACGACATCGTCAACTTTGCACGCTCGCGCAACATCCTGTGCCAAGGGCGCGGTTCGGCGGCCAACTCCGCTGTCTGTTATTGCCTTGGCATCACGGCTGTGAACCCGACCGAGGTTGATTTGCTGTTTGAGCGCTTCATTTCGCCGGAGCGCAAGGAACCGCCCGACATCGACGTCGATTTTGAGCACGAGCGGCGCGAAGAGGTGATCCAATACATATACGCGCGCTATGGCCGCGACCGCGCCGGCCTCACCGCTACCGTGATCAGTTATCGCGCGCGTTCCGCCGTGCGCGACGTCGGCAAGGCGATGGGATTATCGGAGGATACCGTCTCAGCTCTTGCCGGCATGGTGTGGGGTACGCGCCATCTTTTGGGCAAGACTGGCGGCGTGCTGCCCGAAAAGCACGTGCGTGAGGCTGGGCTCGACCCGGGCGATCCCCTGCTCGCAACCGTCCTGGAGCTGACCCAAGAGTTGATGGGCTTCCCGCGCCACCTTTCCCAGCACGTCGGCGGCTTCGTGTTGACACGCGGGCCGCTTGTGGAGGTCGTGCCGGTGGGTAATGCGGCCATGGAGGCGCGCACCTTCATCGAGTGGGACAAGGACGACATCGCTGCGTTGGGCCTATTGAAGGTCGATGTCCTCGGGCTTGGCATGCTCTCGTGCATCCACCGTGTCTTCGATCTCATCGATACGCACTACGGCTGGTCTTTGACGCTCGCCAACATCCCGCGCAAGGACGATGCCGTCTACGACATGCTGTGCAAAGCGGATTCGATTGGTGTGTTCCAGGTCGAAAGTCGTGCGCAGATGAACATGTTGCCGCGTTGGCGCCCGCGCACCTTCTACGACATCGTCATAGAGGTGGCGATCGTGCGCCCCGGTCCCATCCAGGGCGGCATGGTGCACCCCTATCTGCGCCGCCGATCGGGCGTGGAGCGTGAGCATTATCCCTCGCCTGCGCCCGAGCACGGTCCCGCGGACGAACTCAAAAACATTCTCGGCAAGACCAAGGGCGTGCCGCTCTTCCAAGAGCAAGCCATGCGAATCGCTATGGTGGCGGCGCGCTTTTCTGACGCCGATGTCAACGAGCTGAGAAAGGCCATGGCCACCTTTCGCCGTCGCGGCACCATAGGGCTTCTCGAAAAGAAGATGGTCTCGTCCATGGTCGCGCGCGGCTACGCTGAAGAGTTTTCGCAGCGTTGCTTCAATCAAATCAAGGGTTTTGGCGAGTACGGGTTTCCTGAGAGTCACGCAGCGAGCTTCGCCCTCCTCGTCTACGTCTCCGCTTGGATTAAGTGCCACTATCCAGCGGTATTTACGGCGGCCCTTCTCAACTCCCAGCCCATGGGTTTTTACGCGCCAGCGCAGGTCGTACACGATGCGCGCGAGCATGGCGTCGAGGCGCGCGGCGCCGACGTAAACCTTTCGGAGTGGGATTCGACGCTTGAACCCGGTGGGTCAGATGGCGGTCGGGCCCTGCGCCTCGGCTTGCACCAGATCGACGGCCTGAAGGAGGACGAGGCCAACAAGCTTGACGCTGCGCGCCGGCCGTTTTGCGATGTGCACGATCTGTGGATGCGTGCGGGCGTGAAGCTTTCAACTTTAGAAAAGCTCGCCGCCGCAGATGCCTTCCGCTCCATGGAACTCGATCGCCGCCAGGCCTTGTTGGAGGTCAAAGCGCTTGGCGCGGCTGAACCATTGCCGCTCTTCATCTGGAACGAGACGCGCGAAATGGGGGACGAGCCCGACGTTGCGCTGCCTGAGATGCCGCTCTCAGAGCACGTCGTCAACGACTACCAGACGCTCAAGCTTTCTCTCAAAGCGCACCCCATGAGTTTTCTGCGCAAAAAGCTCAATGCTCGACGCGTGCGGGCCTGTTACGAGCTGCGCAAGATAAAGGACGGCGCGTCTGTCTCCGTCGCCGGCGTTGTGCTCGTGCGCCAGCGGCCAGGCTCGGCCAAGGGCGTCGTGTTCATGACGATCGAGGACGAGACGGGCGTCGCCAGCGCCGTTGTTTGGGCGAAGACGTTGGAGCGCTTCCGCAAGGTGGTGATGGACGCTCGCCTCATCCTCATCCATGGGCGTATTCAGCGTCACGAAGACATCATTCACGTCGTCTCGGCAAAGCTGGAGGATCGCAGTGACTGGCTTGAACTTCTCTCCGAGCACGCTGCCGGCATGAAAGCGCCGGTTGCCAATGCCGATGAGGTGCTTCGTCCCCATACGCGCTGGGCCGGTCATCCACGCAACGAGCGCATTATTCCGAAATCGCGAGACTTTCATTGATCGCAAAAACCGGCCCTACTTCGTGGCCGCCACTTTCATCGTGTTCGACACCCCCTCAGCCCATACCTCTCCGCTTTAGTCCGGTTCAATAGGAGACACCTTCGAATGCCCGGCATTCGTGGGTGTCTTGAATGAGGCGACGCATCGTGAGTGGTTGTCTTGCCACCATGTTTTCGAGACATCGCGCGACAAGGCGGCC
>JAAERO010000198.1 GCA_024230315.1 Hyphomicrobium sp. | reverse complement strand
GCCTCCGGCGACATTGTGGAGTGGATCAAGCTGGAAGGCGGCGTCAGCGAGCTGTTTGATGTTGCCGTCTTGCCAGGGGTACGCTTTCCCGTGGCCACCGGCTTCCTCAACGAAGAGATCCACAAGCTTCATACGTTTGAAGTGGAAACCGCCCCAAAAGACGCAAAGCCCTAAGAGGGCTTTGCGATTGACACTATCTCAGCGTCTTTCATCGGGCGGTCAGGTCCTGCGCGCTCACACGATCAGCGCAGTGTCAAACGAACGAACGCGAGCGTTGGGTATGAGCGTTATGAGCGCAACGGTGCCTTTGCGAGAGCTATGGTGGAAAGTGGGTGATGACGGTTTGACGAAGGCGGCGTATCGCGGCGGGTGTTGAACCGATCTCAACGTCGACACCCCCATGGGTGGTTGACGCCGCGTGCCAGTTGCGCCTGTCATTTTGACGCAACGAGAGGCCTGCCTAGATGCCCAATTCACTGTGAGAACCAAGCCTCACCAAATGAAGCGTGTCATCGCCGGGCTTGCGATAGAGCAGAATGAGGTCGGGTCTCAGGTGGCAGTTGCGGCAGTCATGCCATATGCCGCCCATTCGGTGATCTTTGAATTTCTCAGG
>JAAERO010000197.1 GCA_024230315.1 Hyphomicrobium sp. | reverse complement strand
CACATAGCCCCCCTGCTCTTACTACCAACAAGGAGATTCTTAAAACCGTTGGAGCAAATTTTATCCTGCAACATCACCAACCCAGCCAACTCCTTATCGCTGAAATAACCGCCGTCTCGATAACCCTGAGACTCAAAACTCATATTGAACTGAACTCGATCTTTGAATGGATAAGACCCCACCCTCAAACATAACGCTTCCAAAGTCTGATCTGCCCGTATTCCCTTGAGATGAATTTGATGGGGTGATTTGCTATACTTACCTCTGAGCCAATCCCGTACCTTCTCCCGATCTACCCCCCTCAAATCCATGAGTATGTGGGCGTGGATGAGAACTAGTGGCGTGAAACAGTTAAGCAGTTTTCCCCTTGCCTCCTCTGTCTTCCAGCCAAGCATATTCCCTATCGTCTCTCGTTTTACTTGATTTGCCCCCTCCTCCATCATCAAGGCCCGAAAGTCAATCAGCTCCAGTTCAAATGCCCCCTGATACCAAAGCTCAGGAAAGGCCCGTTTTAGCGCCTTGAAGTCCTTCCTGGCCTCCCTCAGAATACCCTTGACCCGACGAGCATCATGAACACTCGCTAGCCCAAACAGAGGCGTGACAAATACAAGCCTTTTTTGGGCCTCTGATTGATCTTCACCGAATTCACGCAACACATAATCTCGCAACCGTCCCTCAAGTCCTTTCGCTGCCCTATGTCTGCAACGAGGGCACCAGAAAGAGGAGCAAACTGCACCCTTCCAACAATTTTCCATCTTCAAAGCCAAACTAAAGGCTCCCGGAGATTTGATTGTTTTGAGGGTTCGAGTTGCCCGGTTGACTCGCCGGACCTTTGGGCGCTGGAAATCTTCTGGAGTGTTGAATTGGCCATTAGATTCTGGATGTAATTCAAACGCACTACTGAACTCTTCGTACAAAACTCCCCCCAAAAATGATTATTTTATAAATATATCGACGACATTTTCTCAGACATCGTTTTG
>JAAERO010000196.1 GCA_024230315.1 Hyphomicrobium sp. | reverse complement strand
GGGGGGCCTTTGAAGTGCTCTGGCACTAATCACTCAATTGTTTCAGGAGAAGCAAATGGGGAGGCAAGGCCGCTGTGTTCTGCGGGTTCGGCCAACCGTGAGGTCCCGCTGTCGGCGGCCACCGGTGGAACTGGCCGATCCCCATCGGACAACTCTGCTGGGGGACTGAACCGGAGCGGTGTGATGTCGCTTGGCTCTGCGCCTGACAGGGACCCTGCGCTGTCTGCAGACGGTGTGCCCTGGGGCGAGGCCTTCCCCTCAACTGACCAAATGCGAGGGGACGCGGTTGGCGCGGCAACGGGACCGACATCAATCTCGACGACGCTGTTTTCCTCGCTGGGCAGTCAGCTGGCGCCTCTTCTAAGCTCTGGTTTGACCTCGTTTAAGTTTGGCACGTCCTTAAGTGAGGTGAGAGCCAAGGCGGCTGAGGCTGAGGGCCGGGCGCAGCAGAAGAAGTTGGAGGCTGCTGGCCTGAGCTTATCTGGGGCGTCTGGTTTGGCCCCGTTGCAAGTGCC
>JAAERO010000195.1 GCA_024230315.1 Hyphomicrobium sp. | reverse complement strand
GCCCACATTAAGCCAACTAAGCCAACGCAACTCCCAGCCACGAGCTGACGAGCGATACGAGGCATCCGATCGATCGGAGACCGCGGCTGATAGGTCATCAAACCCATCGCGTCGCCGACTTTTTCAACACTATCGGCACTTGGCGGACATCGACCGCGCCTCGGAGAATGTCTGCTCTTGGGGGTAAAGCGGACACAGTCGCGTTCAAACACGTCATCGCGGAGATGGACCGCGACTCCCAAGATGCCGGCAGCACAATCCGCTTCACCAGGACTCAATGGAAGGCCTGAGATCCAATTCGAATGTCCAGGAATTTCGCGGCTGATTATGCACCCAAAGGTATGATTCCGCTATGCTCTTCGCGTTGATCAGTCCGTCAGGCCCTTTGGTAGCCGCAACATCCGGCATCATCTCGTGCACACGGGGGACATCGATGATCCCGTCCACGATGAAATGCGCAACATGTATGCCCTTGGGCCCTAGCTCCTTGGCCATGCTTTGAGCAACAGCACGCAACCCTTGTTTCCCAGCTGCGAACGCAGCAAAGTTGGTACTGGCCTTGATGGAAGCCGTGGCGCCCGTGAAAAGAATTGTGCCGCGTCCCCGTGCCGCCATGCGCCGTGCTGCCTCGCGACCGACGAGGAATCCTCCCAATGCGGACGCGCGCCACATAAGATCGAAAGCGTCAACAGTCGTCTCAAGGATCGAACCCCTCGTAATGCCTGCAGCGTTGAAGACAGCGACCTCTATCGGTCCCAGAGCATGCTCAGCCTCTTCGAACAGGGTCGCAACTTCTGTCTCATTCGAGGCATCTGCGCCAAACGCTTTTGCTTGCCCCCCATTCTGTTCAATCTCTTCGACCAATGAGGCCAGGGCGTCTGCGTTGCGCCGCGCAACGGCAACGCCATAGCCTTCTTCCGCGAAGCGCTTGGCCACTTCAGCTCCGGTGCCACTGCCGGCCCCAACAACAACTGCACATACTTTTTCCATGGACTCCCGGACCTCATTTGCTGCGCTCTGGAATTCGATGAAGAGCCCTAGGCGTTATCATGCGGCCTTGTATTGAAACGCGCAACCCGGCCGAAGGACTCGATCAGACGGGCATGTCCGCTTTACCCCCTGATACTGTTGTAAAATTCCTATTGAGATCGCCAGCGAACAGTGATTCCGTCGTTTGACGTTATGGCGACGGAGGCATTGCGATGATGGGGCGGCGGGAACAGGGCCAAGGCCAGTTTTTCTATGATTTCGATCTGGAGCGCGTGATCCCGGATGATCATCTCGTGCGCAAGATCCATGCTGTTCTGGATCTCAGCTGGGTGCGCGAGGAACTCGCGCCCTATTACGCCGACACGGGCCGGCCGTCG
>JAAERO010000194.1 GCA_024230315.1 Hyphomicrobium sp. | reverse complement strand
CGCTGTTGTCGCCCGCTTCAAGGGCAACATCAGAGAGAGCCTCGACTTCTACGCTGATCGCTTCAAGACGAGCAGCAATTTCAGGAAGTTTCATATCTTCTCAAACTGTTAAAAGGTAATTTTAGTGTTTGTTGCCAAGACGTGTGCTATTATACATTATCACACAGGAGACCTATTTGAGGTTCATCTTCATTCGTCTGGCAGTTGCTTTTGCCTTGGCTGAGACAGCAAATGGGCTGTAAGCCTTGACCTTGTGGGCAACAGACTCTGCCTTTGCCTTACGCTCGATTCTATTGATCTCGTGGACAAAGCCCTGTGCCAGAGCCTCGTCAGCATCCATCCAAGTTTCAGCATCCATCATTGCTATGACATCTGCCTCGTCCTTGCCTGTACGCTCTACGTAGGTTGCTGCTATGTCTTTGTCCATCATCTCCATGATGTCTGCTGTGCTTCTGAAGTCCTTGCAGTTGCCCATAGCCATCGTCCAGCATCTGTGTACCATGAACTTGGCATTTGAGTTGATTACAACCCTGTCAGCAGCACAGGCGATAACGGTTGCAATCGAGGCGGCGATTGTGTCGATATGAATCGTCACTTCGCCATCGTGTTGCATAATTGCGTTGTACATGGCAAGGCCCTCTGAGACCACGCCACCTTCTGAGTCCAAGTGGATAGTCAGGTCACTCCCAGCGTGTTCCTTCAGGCAGTCCCTGAAGTCGTCTGCCGAGATGCCGCCCTCAAAGTCCCCAATGGG
>JAAERO010000193.1 GCA_024230315.1 Hyphomicrobium sp. | reverse complement strand
TTCCGAACCGTTCCTCAAACTCAATCAACGTCTTGGGGAAACCGCGCCATAGCGCCTCGTGATGCGTCTCTGCCATTTGGATATCTCATTGATATCCATAGAGCATTCTTATGTGGCCGGACTAAAGCGGAGAGGTATGCGTGCCCGGGCTGTCCTCCCGAAGCATCGCGTGGTTGGGTCAACGACCGGCCGCGTTCGCCTGCTCTTGCGCTCAAATCTTGGGCTCAAACAAGGTTTAACCGAGGGCGCTATCACGTTGTGTTTCCAACGGAATCCGCGCGATATACAACATAAACTCAGCTATATTAAGAATACTATAGTATACGTATGCATTTGTGTAATAAGCACGCCAAATGCTCGCGAGATTTACAACATTATGAGCATCTATACTTCAAGAAGACGCCACGTTTCGAGATTGTTGTTGTCCAGGGCGCAGGGGTTTTGATTAGGAGACATCAACATGCCAGCCAAGGTTTTCAGCACTGCAATCATCGCTGGCCTTCTCGTCGCATTTGCAACGGACGATCCCCCCACAAAAGCCGACTGCGAGCAGCAGGGCATGAAGTGGGATGAGGCGAGCGGAAAGTGCATGAAATAAACTAAGGGGGAAGGGCTTAGGCGGCGGGTTGAGAGACCCGCCGCCGGCTCTTAAGAAAGCTGCCCTTGAAGCGGTCACTCATTCAGCGGCACTCGCGCTTCGAGTTGGTCGCAACGTCCTGCAGACGGCAATAATGCGCCTCCTAAGCGATTATCTTTGTGCGCGTTTGACGTTCGCCAGAAACTGCTGAACTTCCCGACTTTCAGGTTCCAGCTCTTTCAGCAACTCGGCACGTTTCAGTGCTGATAGATATTGACCATCCCGCAACTCATAGCTGGCAAGCAGGTGAAGAAGGTCGCGATCGTAAGGATTGCGTGACAACGCGTCCTTCAATAGCTCGATTGCTTCGGTGGGCTTGCCCGTATCGTTGAGTGCTACGCCCGCAACGTATGCAAATCGCGGGACATCGGGTGCCGCCTTTGCTGCCTCGGTGAGGTTGTCGAGCGCTTCATCATGGCGCTTCTGGCGCACAAGCAATAAACCAAGCGCATGCATAAGCACGGCTGATTCGGGATTCTGCCTTAGGCCGTCCCGCAGCGCTGCTTGCGCACCGGTCTTATCTCCCTGCGCTCGACGGTTTTCCGCAAGGGTGACATAGGCCGGAGAAAACGACTTATCCAACTCAAGCGCTTTGAGAATCGCCGCCTCAGCATCGGCTTGCTGACCGCGCGCAATAGCGAGGTTAGCGAGATTGACCTGGGACTCCGGCCTTTCGGCATTGAAGCGCTGAGCCGCAATGTATTCGTCGAGTGCGGTGTCGAACAGCTTGCGATCCTCTGGCTTTAGTTGCTGCTCGATCTGGCCAGCTAGTGCGCGCGCCGCGTCCATTCGCACAACACGAACGTCGTCAGCGAGCAACGGTGGCAGAAGTGCAAGCCGCACCCGCGGGTCGGCCTCGGCAAGTGTTGCGATGGCTGCCACGCGTACGACTGGATCGGGATCCTTTAAGGCATCGATGACAATCGAAATTGACTTTGGCGAAAGGAAGCGTCCCAACCGGGCTATGGCACTGGCGCGTGCGATGGCCGGCTGCGACGTGTCTTTTGCGATCCGCATGAGCAGGACCTGGGCACCAGGTTCGCCACGGTCGCCTGAGTGCAGGGCCTGCGCATAAGTTTGATTACCCAGCTTCGGTGATGGGTACCAAGTCTTGATGGCATCGGCAGCCCAGGTCGCCGTTTTGTCGGTGTGGCACTTATTGCAGGCATTGGGCGTGCCAAGAATGCGCGTGAGATCGGGCCGGGGGATGCGAATCGAGTGATCATGACGCGGGTCGACGATCATGTAGGTCGTTGTTGGCATATGGCAGCTGACGCATTCAGCTCCCTTCGAGCCTGCGCGGTGGTTGTGATGAGCTGGTGAGTTGAACTGATCTGGCGCATGACACTGCGCACAAACGGCGTTGGCTGGTGCGCGAAGCTTTTGCGTATGGGGGTCGTGGCAGTCAGAGCACGTCACGCCGGCTGCGTGCATGCGACTCTGCAGAAAGGACCCATGCGTGTAGACCTCGTCGCGTTGTTGGCCATCAGAGTGGTAGAGACCCTGTGCCAGAAGGGCCGGCCGGAAAGCATCTTGAAAGCGCTGCGTTTGCTCATCGGAGAATTGGCCGCGCCTGGCATGGCAGGTGGCGCAGACCTCAATCTCCTTGTTGGTCCTGCGCTCTTCGGAGCGGGATGGCGTGCCGGTTGACGATGGGGTCCATGTGACGCCCCTTCGTTCATCGAAACTCGATCGGAAGCCTTTGCCTTTGTCCTCCGCGCCCTGCCACCCATCTTTCTTTGAAGCCCAGGCCAAATGTTGCGAAGCCGGGCCGTGGCAGGCTTCGCATCCCACGTTTATCTCAGACCAGGTGGTGTGGAAGCTATCGGTTGCGGCATCGAAGTTCTTCTTGAGATTTGTGGAGTGGCAGTAGGCGCATTGGTGGTTCCAGTTCTGGTCGATGCCAGTCCAGTGAAGAGGATGTCCGGCCGTCAACTTCTGGTCGGGGTAGAGATGGAACCAGCGCTGACCACCCTCATCCTTCGACCGCGCATCCCAGGCAATGCCCAACGCCTGCATCCGGCCATTGGGAAGTGAAATGAGATATTGCTGAAGGGGAGCGATCCCAAACGTATAGGGGACCTCGAATTCCGCGATCTCACCATCGGGGCCTTCTGTTCGGACCCAAAACTTTCCATCCTTCTTGAAGAAGACCGTCTCGGCACTGTCCTTGGTGAAAGTGGTTCCATCGAAGGGTCCCAACACTGTCTCGTCAGTCGCCTCCTGCATAGCTGCGGCGTGTTGCGATGTGCTCCAAGCCGCATGCTCGCGCGAGTGGCAGTCAACGCAGGTCGACGAGCCAACAAACGTCGGTACCGAATGAGGACGCGACTGGGAGGACGTCCCTTGCACCTCGGCGGCAACGCGCGGCGAGGCCACGTAAAAGCCAACGCAAATAAAGATGAGCCCGTATGCTACTGCAAGCGCAGCTGCCGCATGCAAGGAACGAAGGGTTGCGTTGCTGCTCGCTTTATTCACTGACGCCTACTCTCGAACGCTGCTCCATTACCGAGAGCAGATTGCGCAGCAGTAATGCAAGGTATCCTGCTTCAGTTCATTAATAGGTGCCAGAAGACTTACGGTCAGTTCGCCACAAGGCTGATCATTTCCTTAGCTTCGAGACGCTGAGGTTCGACTAGGCAAGGGCGAGACGACCGGAGGCACTTGCTGAGGGATCGCGATCTCTCAGCAAAGCTGTTACCGGTGTCGTCGCGTGCGCTCAAGCGTCCGACGGGTCGGAATTACGGCGAAAGGGTGACTTAGATGCACGCAACGCCGCAGAAAACATCAAAGGGCGACGTGCTGAGGACGCTAGCCGTCAGCATCATGTGGATTGGCCTGTGGATAAGCGTGTTTGTCATTGGAAAAACTAATGATAGTGACAGCAGTCACAGCATAGAGTTGATTCGTGCTCTCGTGCTCTCGTGCTCTCGTGCTCTCGTGCTCTCGTGCTCTCGTGCTCTCGTGCTCTCGTGCTCTCGCGCTCTAACGCGGCCGAAGTTCGTCGTCGAAAAACAAGAGCCGTCGCGAGATAGTTGGACACCAGTAAAATCTGAGTTTGTGTCGCGTTTCATGGCGCCGGCAACGGTCGATGATCTAATCTCTGACAATGGGGGCTAGAATGAGCGGACAGGCTACTAGGAAGTTGAATGAGGCGACCGAAGCATTCATGAACGATCTTGAGGGTGCGCGCTGGACCATGATGCGCATCGCTCAGATTCAAGCCAAGATGTCGCAATGCATGGACGAATGTCTCTCGGAGTTTCGCGATTTGTTTCCGATCCCTGAGAAGCAACGGCTCGATCAAGCCAATCAGTATGACAATCTGAGCACTCAGATTCAGCAAGACCTGCCTCGGATCATGCAGAACGGCGGTGGCAACCATTACGACTAGGGCTAATGGTGGCGATGAGTGTTTCATGTCACTTGTCGTGACCCGTAAGGGCAGCGACGCCTGAAATGTTGACGCGAGTTCTGCTGAGCCATTCAAAGTTTGCCAATGTGCGAAGAATTAAATGTCACCGTTCCACAGCGCCTATAGGCCAGCCCTATAGGGATGCTAGGGCTAGCGGTTTGCTTTGTCGTTTTTCAGCCCTTTGCACCCTGATACGCGGCTAGTCTTGCATCCATGGTCTTAAGAGCCCCCTCGGCCAACGGTGAATCAGGGTAAAGCTCAAGCACGCGCTCATAGATCCGCCGGGCCTCGGGGCCGCGGTTCAGGTGGACCAAACAAACTCCCTGATTGTTGAGAGCCATCTTGACGAAAGTTGAGCTTGATCAATGTCGAATGATGGGCGACATATACGCTTTCAAAAGAACTGTTCGAATGCGGCGTTCCGCACTGACCGGCCCCCACGGAGTAGTCCAGGCGGCATGTTAGTTCGTGGCGGCTTCATCGGCTAGATGCTGCGTTGGCGCCGGAGCAAGCCGAGGCTGCGAAGGTGGCCACGCAGCAAGTGCTGGAATGAAGACCTCGGGTGCTG
>JAAERO010000192.1 GCA_024230315.1 Hyphomicrobium sp. | reverse complement strand
GCATACACTGCCGCCGGACCTAACCGCTCAGCAATGACCCGCGAAACGCCATAAGGCCCCCGATATCGGGGGCCTTATCGCTTACATCCCTGCTGCACTTTTGCTCCGGCCAAACGATGTAGATTTACTCCGGCGTTGACACCGGGACGTTCTTTCATTGCACGTGTGCTTTGAACGTTACAGAAGAAGAGCGCGCGCATGGTAAACTTACCCCATCCCATGCACCAAAATGCTTAAAAACACCGCGCTTTCTTCTGAACACCGATTGCGCCGTCACTGCACATTTAGTTCGTCGTTTGGCTATGCGTGTTTATGCGCGAGATTGTTTGAATGAGTTCGAATCTGATCGAATTCACCGACCTGGCTTTTGTCCGTCGTTCCATTCTTAGACAATCAATAGGTGAGGCGCCACATGTCGAAATTGAAACTTATCATTTTCGACGCGTCGGCGGCAATCGGGTCCATGAGCAACATAGCCATGGCAGGTGGCGCTGCGTAACAGCGCACCATGGACGTGAGGGAAACATGACTGTGTCAATAGGAAGAACGCTCGCTATCAGGAAGACAATGATTTCGCGGTTTAGGGAAAGCGACACAGCAGTCGGAAGATTGGAGTCGTCCCCTATTCACCTACTTCATCGGGCCTGCCAGTACGCCGGCGATATCTTCCAGAGGGAGATTGACGAGCGGGAACTCACGCCGAGGCAATATGCCATTCTGCTTACGGTTTCTCAGAACGAGGGCCTTAGCCAAACGCATCTGGTGGAGAAGACAGGCATCGATCGCTCGACGCTGGCCGACGTCGTTCGCCGTATGTTGAAGAAGGGGCTGTTGCAGCGTCGGCGTACGCGGGAAGATGCACGCGTCTATGCGGTCAAGCTCACCGAAGAGGGTTGGCTCGTGCTCGAATCCGCCGACCCGCTTGCCAAGCGCGTTGACGAAAGGGTGCTTGCGGCGCTGCCAGGTCCGCAGCGCGAACGTTTCGTCCAGGATCTGAACGCCATTGTCGTCGCGCTCGGAAAGCTGGAAGCGGCTGAATAGACGGGCAAGCAAGGCTGAACCGCGTTACACGGGTCGACCAGTTGCCCGCTAATTTTAGGCCGCGTTCGGTAGCAGCTTTCGATTGATGATCGTCTCCGCGATCTGGACGGTATTGAGCGCTGCACCGTTTAAGAGGTTGTCGGAGACGATGATGGCTCTGCCCGTGCCGAAGCCCACACCGGCGTCACGGTTAACTTCTAAGAGCGGGCAGCGCCGTTAAGACGCTGCTGTGCCTCATTGCGAAGCGCGTCTCAAGGCTGCTCGCAGAAGTCTTCAAGTTTGCTGCAGGCCAGTGTGCCGCGATAAGATGGCCCCTGTGTTTGCTATGGCTGAGAGCTAATTCCTTTGACCGGCCCCCACGGAGTAGTCCGGGCGGCATGTTAGTTCATGGCGGCTTCATCGGCTAGATGCTGCGTTGGCGCCGGAGCAAGCCGAGGCTGCGAAGGTGGCCACGCAGCAAGTGCTGGAATGAAGACCTCGGGTGCTG
>JAAERO010000191.1 GCA_024230315.1 Hyphomicrobium sp. | reverse complement strand
GAGAAAGGATCAAACGAAAGACATTCGAACAACGCCGCTTGCAACACCACAAGGCCGCCGCCTAACATGACAGACCAGATGAGCCAGACACTCCGTTAGCTCAAACCGAAATCTGTTCCAAATTATCTGATGACGGACACCCGCGGGCAAATGATTTTAATGGCGCTGTTTCAAGAACCGCCTTTTCCTCGGCGAGCTCCAGGAAGGGGAGAAATCGCGTCGCTTCCATTGTTGCCACCATCGCGTGCTCCATAGTTAACGGCCGTCCTCAGCGCACGAGCGATTTGATCACGTCATGTTTTGTAAGGCAAGATTCAAGGCCAGATTGGTGCTACGGTCGTTAAGGCTCCTGCAAGCCAAATATGTGGGTGGTTTGAAGGGAAGTGGCCAGGCAATGGGTCAAGCACTGAAACGGTAGGTACGAGATGATAGGCAAAGACGAGGGTCGCTGCGAGGACAAGGGCGTCTGGTTTGACGCGGTTGAACGGACCCCGGCAGGGCTTAAGGGAGCCGCACGCTCAATCGCCAGGACGCTGGGTGCAGGAACACCCGCCCCGGCGGAATACGCACCAGCGATTCCTTTCTCCGATTTGGTCGCCTTCCAATCTATAAAAAAGCAGCGCGAACTTGCGAACATGTTCGGGCTCGCCAATCCATTCTATCATATCCACGAGGGGCGGCTCGGTGCTACGACGGTGATCGAGGGGCGGAAGCTCGTCAACTTCGCCTCCTACGACTACCTCGGGCTCAACCAGACGCCTGCGGTCGCCTCAGCTGCGAAGGCCGCAATCGAAGAGATGGGAACCTCGGTCTCCGCCAGTCGCGTCGTTGCGGGCGAGCGCCTCCTGCACCAGAAGCTCGAGAAGGCTCTTGCCGACTTCTACGAGTCCGAAGACTGCATTGCCTATGTCAGCGGCCATGCGACCAATGTCTCGACGATCGAGGCGCTGATGAATCCCGATGACCTCATCGTGCACGACTCCCTGATGCACAACAGCGGGATCATTGGCGCCAAGCTGTCGCGCGCGACCACACTCGCCTTTCGCCACAACAATCTCGAAGACTTGGAGAAAGTCCTCAAGGAGAATCGCAGCAAGCACAAGAACACCTTGATCCTCACCGAAGGCCTCTACTCGATGGACGGCGATTTCCCGGACCTGCCGCGCCTCATTGAGATCAAAAAACGCTTCGGTTGCTGGCTGATGGTCGATGAGGCGCACTCGCTCGGCGTGCTCGGCAAGACGGGGCGCGGTGTTGCCGAGCATTACGGCGTCGACCCGCGC
This sequence comes from Hyphomicrobium sp., assembly GCA_024230315.1. Classification (GTDB taxonomy): domain Bacteria; phylum Pseudomonadota; class Alphaproteobacteria; order Rhizobiales; family Hyphomicrobiaceae; genus Hyphomicrobium_A. The sequence goes on along the minus strand of JAAERO010000191.1, from coordinate 9,085 downwards.
CAGGTGGATCTCTGGATGGGGACACTCAGCAAGACGCTCGGCAGCTGCGGCGGATATATCTGCGGTCACAAGGATTTGATAGAGGTCCTCAAGTACCATTCGCCTGGCTTCGTCTACTCGGTCGGCCTGCCCCCACCCGGCACTGCCGCTGCCCTCGCAGCGCTGGAGGTACTCAAGGCCGAGCCCGACAGGGTTCAACGGCTGCGGGAAAACGGCCATTTCTTTATGGAGGAAGCCAAGAAGGCCGGTATCGACACCATGACCAGTGCCGGCTACTCGGTGGTGCCGATCATGATCGGCTGTTCCATTCGGGCGGTACGGCTAACCGAGAGGCTGCTCGCGCGCGGCATCAATGCGCTTCCGATCATCCACCCGGCGGTGCCGATGAAGGCCGCGCGTTTGCGCTTCTTCATCACCTCCGAGCATACCCAGGAGCAGATCCGCAGTACTGTAGAGATCGTTGCCGCGGAGCTTTTGGGGATCGCCAAGAGGCAGTCGCTGGTCGAGCGGGCGACGCTTGCAGTCGTCGGGCGCTGAGACGGGGCTTGCCGCAAGAGCACCAAGCGCGTGGTCCGGCACGTCAGGGAAGAGCTGACCCGCTGAGAGACCAAATATAAGAAGGCGCGCGGACGCGTGAACCCGGCGACGTCAGAGTTTGGAACATCATCGATTTGAGATGGCCACGCACGCTGTCGTGCTGCGCGGCGTGTCACCGCCTCAAACGGGCGATATCCTAGTCGGCGGCGGGATGACGATCAGGGCGAGCACGCGATATGAGCGCTGATAAGATTGTGCTGACAGCAGACAGTACGCATGGACGTGCTGAGCATTTGGCAGCAACCAAGATTAGTCGGCAACCGATTTTCTTGATCGGGTTAATTGGCGCCGTAGCTGTCCATGCAGCGCTCATTCTCGGATTGATCGGATCTCCGTCGCGTTACATTGGCGATCCTGAGGGAAGCTCAAGGGTCATCAATGTCGAATTGATCAACGAAGCCGAGTTCCAGAACAGTGCACCATCCACAAGTCGTCCAGACAATCCTCCATCAGCCGCCACTGTTGCGCCGCCACCCCAACCCGAAGAGCCACGCGCCCAACCTGAAGAGCCGAGCGCCTCTGAGCCCGATCTCCCGCAGAAATCGGCCAAACAACCACCGCTCGAAACAGAAAAGCCAAAGACGCCTTCCCCGCAGGACACGCCGGAAAAGCGTAAAGTCACCGAGATTGATCCGAACTACGAGCTCAAGCCGCCCGCACCACTCGACCTTCGCGTGCCATTCTACGCGACAACGACCGGGGCGCAACGCAGCTCGTCTGGGGCTACGCGGCCTCCCGGCATCACGCGATCGGGAGAAAATGACAAATTCGGGCGCGACGTAATACGAAGCTTGAGAAAAATGATGCCTCCACCGCGTGGCATCAAGGGGCGGGTCACCATCAGAATATTCCTGGATGGGCAAGGCAACATTGCCAAGGCGGAACTTGTTCAGAGTGGGGGAAACCGCGAATTGGATCAAAGCGTTCTATTCTCGGCGCAACAGGTGACATTCCCATACCCACCCAAGGGCGCGACGGTGGCGGATCGAACGTTTCGCGTCACGTACATCTATAGGTGAGACGGACGTTTGATCTAGGTTCTAGCTGCGTCCCGCTCGCATTTCCCTCCTTCAAAATCGTTGTGTCGTCGAAACAGCCAGTTAGCGGACTCTTAGAGAACTCTTAGCCAGCAGGTCCAAGGTTCGACATTGCGATTTCCCTCATGTTGGCCCCCGCCAGTAAATGAGCCGCCCCCCTTTCTCCCACCCCTCTCCCACGTCATAGTCGCTCCATGCCGCGCCCTCCTAAAACACCCAAACCGCGAGCTTCCCGCGGGAAGTCGGGCAAGCCCACACCGCCGCCGGTCGAGACGGCTGCTGGGACGCCTGGCACCAAAGGTTTTGGCGAGGCGCCGCAGGCGGGCTTTAACGCTAGCGCCTCCATGCTTCCGGCGCTGCGCGGCCAAGCGCTGAGCAGGGCGCCGCGTCCTCCCATGGCCGGCGAGTCGCTCACCGGCTTCCTCGATGCGCTGCTGGCCAAACCGGCCGAACGCTCCGACACTGCGCGCAGCCTCCTCGCACAGCAACCCATGCTCGCAGAGCATCCCCTCGTCTCCGGCGACCAGCCCGCGTTCATGCCGCACCGGCCGGAGCGCCCGGAGAAATCCGAAGGGGGGCGTCGCTTCGAGATCGTCTCAGAGTTCGAACCCAAGGGGGATCAGCCCCAAGCGATCAAAGAACTCGTCGCCGGCGTCAACGCCCACGAGCGCAGCCAGGTGCTGTTAGGCGTGACCGGCTCGGGCAAGACGTTCACGATGGCGCAGGTGATCGCTAAGACGCAGCGGCCTGCGCTGATCCTGGCGCCCAACAAGACGCTGGCCGCCCAGCTCTACGGCGAGTTCAAGAGCTTCTTCCCCGACAACGCGGTGGAATACTTCATCTCCTACTACGACTACTACCAGCCGGAAGCTTACGTGCCGCGCACCGACACCTACATCGAGAAGGAAAGCTCGATCAACGAGCAGATCGACCGCATGCGCCACGCCGCAACGCGCTCGCTGCTGGAACGCGACGACGTGATCATCGTGGCGAGCGTGTCGTGCATCTACGGTATTGGCTCGGTGGAGACCTATACGGCGATGACGTTCACGGTGAGCGCGGGCGAGACGCTGTCGCACCAGCAGTTGATCGCCGACCTGGTTGCGTTGCACTATCGGCGCAACGACGCCGCATTTCAGCGCGGTACGTTTCGGGTGTGTGGGGATACTGTGGAGGTGTTCCCGGCCCACTTGGACGACCGCGCGTGGCGGTTTTCGCTGTTCGGCGATGAGATTGAAACCATCACCGAGTTCGATCCCTTGACGGGGCAGAAGACGGACGAGCTGGCGCTGGTGAAGCTTTATGCCAACTCGCACTACGTAACGCCGAAGCCGACGTTGCAGCAAGCGATCAAGTCGATCAAGGCGGAACTCAAGCAGCGGCTGAACGAGCTGTACGACACGGGCAAGCTGTTGGAGGCGCAGCGCTTGGAGCAGCGCACCGTGTTCGACATGGAGATGATGGAGGCGACGGGATCGTGCGCGGGCATCGAGAACTATTCGCGCTATCTCACCGGGCGCAAACCCGGCGACCCGCCGCCGACGCTGTTTGAATATCTGCCTGATGACGCGCTGGTGTTCGTGGACGAGAGCCATGTGACGGTGCCGCAGATCGGTGGCATGTTCCGCGGCGACTACAGGCGCAAGGCGACGCTGGCAGAATACGGGTTCCGGCTGCCGTCGTGCCTGGACAACCGGCCGCTGCGGTTTGAGGAGTGGGAGGCGATGCGCCCGCAGACGGCGTTCGTGTCGGCGACGCCGGGGGGATGGGAGCTGGCTGAGACCGGCGGGGCGTTTGTGGAGCAGGTGATCCGGCCAACGGGGCTCACCGATCCACCGGTCATCATTCGCCCGGCCAAGACCCAGGTCGATGATTTGTTGGACGAGGTGCGCCAGGTGGCCAAGGCCGGCTATCGCACGCTGGTGACGACGCTGACCAAGCGCATGTCTGAGGACCTCACCGAATACATGCATGAGGCGGGCGTGCGCGTGCGCTACATGCATTCCGATATCGAGACGTTGGAGCGCATCGAGATCATTCGCGATCTGCGGCTTGGGGCATTCGACGTGCTGATCGGGATCAATCTCTTACGCGAGGGGCTGGATATTCCTGAGTGCGCCCTGGTCGCCATTCTCGATGCGGACAAGGAAGGGTTCTTGCGCTCAGAGACCTCGCTGGTCCAGACGATCGGGCGGGCAGCGCGCAACGTCGATGGGCGCGTGATCTTGTATGCAGACCAGATGACGGGGTCCATGGAGCGCGCGATCGCCGAGACGCAAAGGCGGCGCGAAAAGCAAGTCGCCTACAATGAGGCCAACGGCATTACGCCCGAGAGCGTGAAGAAGAGCATCGCCGACGTGATGGGCTCCGTCTACGAACAGGACCACGTGACGGTCGATATCGGGATGGCGGACGCGCCCATGGTGGGCCACAACCTGGCGGCCGTGATTGAGGACTTGGAGCGACGCATGCGCGAGGCCGCTGCGGACTTAGAGTTCGAGACGGCGGCGCGGTTGCGCGATGAGGTCAAGCGTCTGCGCGAGACCGAGCTGGCGGTGGTGGACGATCCGCTGTCGCGGCAGGCGGACGTGGAGGAACGCGCCGGTCCCTTTAAGGGCGCGCGAAAGTACGGGAAAAAGGTCGAGCGGCCCAGCGCTGCAAAGAAGAAGGGCAAAGGGGCGCCGCCGCCGACGGACAGCCGCATAGCGACGGACTATGAGCCGGTGCAGCCGACCTATGCGCAATCAACCTCGCGCGTGCGCAAACCGTCGCTCGACGACATGGGCCCCGGCACCGACCGCGCCGTTCCTGCGCGCGCAAGCGACATCGACCCGCGCACAAAGGCGGGAGCGTTCGGCGAAAAGGTCAAAGGCCCGCATAAGCCAACGCTCGATGAGATGGGCCCACACGCATCGCTATCGGTGCCAAGCGGGAAGAAAGCTGCGCCGCCAAAACCAGCGCGCTCCATCAACGTGCCAACCGAGACCGAAAAGAAAGGCCATCGCGGACGACCGCGCAAGGCGGGACGACCGGGGCGTTGAGATGCGGCGCCGATCCGTCGGCTGATGGCCCGCAACCAGACCCCGTTTGCCTACGCCGCCGCGACCCGGTTGCCCCAAAGGCAACGAAGTAATGCGCTTGCATGAGGTTTGGGCTAGACAGTCGGCTGGCTCTGACGCAATCGCCCCCAAGGAGGAGAAGAATGCTCGCTTTCCCACGTACGGGGACCGTGTTGGCCCTCGCCCTCGTTACCGCACTCGGCAGCACGTTCGCTACCGTTCTCCCCACCATAGCTACGGCTCAGACCGTTGGAAAAACCATGACCACACCATCGGGATTAAAGATCACGGATAGCAAGATCGGCACAGGCGCCCAGCCTCAGCCCGGTCAGACGTGCGTCATGCACTACACGGGCTGGCTTTATGAAAACGGCGCCAAGGGCGCAAAGTTCGACAGTTCGCTCGACCGTGGCCAGCCTTTCGAGTTTCCCATTGGCCAGGGGCGGGTCATTGCCGGTTGGGATGAGGGCGTTGCAACCATGAAGGCTGGCGGCAAGCGCACCCTCATCATTCCACCCGAGCTCGGCTACGGCGCGCGCGGCGCCCGCGGCGTTATCCCGCCGAATGCCACGCTGATCTTCGACGTCGAATTGCTTGACGTGAAGGGCTAGCTCTGCGGCACGCAAGAGGGCCACGATTTGCAGCCTAGCGGCACGAGCCACGGCGGCACGCGCAAGACCGCCAGCCGGGGTGCCTCAAGTGATACCGAGCGCGGCCGACAGGGGATAGCCCTGCCGGCCGTCGCTGCCTAAGCCGCTGCGGCGGCGATGCGCTCGTTGCCTCCGACGATGATGTCCGCGACCTGGCGCGGGCGCTCAAGAGTGGCGAAGTGGCCCGTTTGTTGGAGCGTGAGCAGACGCGCCTTTGGCAGATCGACCGCGTTGCGCCGGCGATCCTCGGGTGTTGACCAATCATGGTCGCCATAAATGATCGTTACCGGCGCCTTGATGTCCTTATAGTGCGCGCGGGCCCAACTCCATGACCGCCAGCCGACAAATGTCTTGCGCTCAACGTAGCGGTAGCCTCTTCGCCGCCCGACCCGATCGAACTCAGATAGCAGATCGCGTGGCAGATTGCCTTTGTCATAGAAGCCCCCGCTCAAGACCCAACGTAGAAAGAGCCTGTTCTCAAGGGCCGCGTTGACGGCTCCAAAGAGGGGTACCGCGTAGCTGCCGATCGCGATGTTAGCGAACAGGTTCCCGCGCCGCACGCCGTCACCGTAGCGGCGGTCGTAGTCGTGGGGGTTCGAGGCAACAACGCCCTTCACGCGATCCGGCAGAGTACTGGCCACGGTGAGCGCGAGCACGGCGCCAATAGATTCGCCGACCAGGGTGACATCCCTGAGATCGAGTTTCTCGATGAAGGATACGACCGCGCCCCTAAAATACGGTTCGTCGTAGGTGGCGTACGTATCGATCGAGGCGTATCCATGCCCAGGAAGATCAACGGTGTAGACCGTGAAATGCTGCGCTAAGATCGGCACGATCTTGTCGAAGTACTCAAGCTGCGTGCGGATCGTGTGCATCAGAACGAGGGGTTTGCCAGAGCCCGCCTTTTTGTAGCGCAGGCTCATGCGATCACTGATGCGAGCATCGTGAACGGTTTCGGTCGTGGTGCAGTCTAATATGGTAGCCTCCTATTGCTTGGTCGAATTGCTGATACGTGAGTGGCTCTCAAGCGAGTGCGCGCTCTTTGAGTCCGTCGCTGGGATTTGATGGGGCGTGCCCGTCGGCGCCATACCCAAGCCAAACCGCCGCCGCCTGTATCGCGTTCATGGTGATGAAGAACGCCACCACGAGCGTGGGCGCGAGCACCATCGGGAACTCCAAGAGCGCGCGTCCATCCGGCAAACTGGTGAACGTGTGAAAGGGGCCAGGGAGACCGAGCTGAATCAGAATCGGCGCCGGTAGGATCACGGCGATCCCAATGAGGTTCCAGACGATGAGCCCACGCAGCCCCAGCACATTCCATTTGCCCGACAGTCCGAACGCGAGCGCCGACAATCCGAACAGGAAGTCCGGAAAGCCGACGAAATAGGCGAAGAATGACGGAAACGCGCCGATAGACGCCTTGTAGATCGAGCCCAATGCGGCGATCCGCAGCGCGTGGATGAGCACCATCGCGCGCGTGTGCCGGGATGCAATTGTCAGCAGTGCGTGGCGAAGGGAAGAGCTCATCAACACCATGAACGCCGTCAGCGCGATCGGCACGAGTGGCAGCCAAAGACCAGGGAGACGGCTGTAGAACTCATGTGTCTCGTAATTGCCCGCTATGGCCAAATGCGACGTGGTTGCACCCCACGCGCCCAACGCCGCGAGCCAGCCAATAACCCACGCGAAGCCCTTTGCGCCTATCCAACGATGTCTGAAGCTGCTGGTGGCCAGCCACACCCAGAATGCACCGAGAGCGGCGGCAAGAAAGGGAAGTGTCGATAACTGCTTCATCAGAAGAGATCTTCGTAAGTATCGCTAGAGACAAAATTCGGCGCCAAGTGCTCGCTGTGAGAGCGGTTAGACGACCGCACGTACTGGCATCGAGACAGCGGTACGATCAAGCAGATGGAGTTCGCTCCGCTCAGCCGACGCACGCCAGTCAGGGTTGTCATGTGCGTGTACCGGATTTTTCAGAAGCGGATACCCTTGCTCGCGCTCGATCGCGTCCAGGTCGGCAGGCCGTGTCCCGAGCATGCGGAGCACAAAAGCAAACGCATCAAGCCTGTTTCCCAACTTCAGACGGGGATGAATGAGGGCGGGGTTGGCGATATATCGCCGGGCAATGCCCTCGAAGTCTTCGGGCGGAGCGCCCGTGACTTCCTGCACGTGGTCCGTGGGTGCGCCCAGTTCAAAGGCGCCTCCTTTGAGGGCCTCGGTATAGTAGCGCATCTGCGACGTCTCAGAGAGCGGGAACCCCTGTGCCATTGCCGCCTTGAGGAACATCTTAAAGGGCACGTCGCGATACTTGACGTTGCGGCCGAGCACTTTCGTTAGCGTTGCGGCGATATCGGCGGGAGAGAGCAGCTTGGGCCCCGTCGGCCGATAGCTCTTGCCGATATGCGGCCCCGGGTTCATCAGAACTCCTGCAGCGACGTGCCCGATGTCTTCGTTCGACGGCGGTGCGTTCAGCCCAGTCCCAAAGGGAGCGGCCAGCATCCCCAAATGCACGATCGCGGGCAGGCCTAATAAGTATACGAACGCGAACAGGCCCGGATTGATGTGGACCACGTCGACCGACGGCATCCACCGATACAGATTGTTGGCGAGCCAATGCTCTCGCGTAACGAATGACGGGTCTGTGGGGCCGGGAAGCCACTGACTCAAAAGCGCGACGGTTTCCAGTTTCGAACTTTCCGCGGCGAGCGCAAAAACGGCGGCGTTGTGAAGCAGGTTGGGCGCGAAAGGCGGGCAATGGTAGGCGCGCTGTACGCCATCGAGGGCCATCGACACGTCTTGATAGTCGAGCATATCGCCGATGAAGAGCTCGGCGCCAGCTCTCTCGAGCGCCTCTGCGCGCGCGTCCCTACGCCGAACAAACGCGCGCACGGATAGTCATTTTCAAGTAGCTTCATCACTGTCGGCGCACCGGTACGTCCGGCCGCGGCCGTCACGAGAATTTTGGGTTTTGTCATCTTCTTTCTCCACTATCCAACTTAAGTACGTGCAGATGCACGTACTTAAGTAAAAAAAAGTCAGGTGCTTCGTGCTTCGGCGATCGTTGCTGCGAGATCGTCGAGAAAACCAGACCAGCGCTTGTGTCCAAGGCCAGCAACCACTTGCAACTGCACCTCTTCCCAACGCGGCAGGGCGTCTTTGAAGGCTTTGGATCCTTTTGCCGTCAGTTTGATCCTGCGCACGCGCTGATCCCGCTCGTTCCCAATGGTGACAAGGCCCTGCCCGATGAGGGGCTTGAGGTTGCGCGTCAACGTCGTGCGATCCAAGACGAGGGCTTCCGCGAGATGGGTCAGCGGTAGATCACCACACTTCGCCAAGGTCACCAGCACAGTGAACTGCGTGGCCTTCAATCCGGTTGGCTGCAGGGCGGCCTCGTACCTTTGGGTGATGACACGTGCCGCCTTGCGCAAGTTCGCGCAAGTGCACGCGGCCATATTGGTCGCAACACGTCGTTCGGATTTGCTCTCTGATTGTTTCATGTACGTGCATATGCACGTTATTTGAGGCCTTGTCAAGCCGAATTGCGGAAGCCCACTGAAACGTTGAGATTTTGGCCTTCTCAGTCAGGGAGCAATAACGGCCCTGACCGGCCCCCACGGAGTAGTCCGGGCGGCATGTTAGTTCATGGCGGCTTCATCGGCTAGATGCTGCGTTGGCGCCGGAGCAAGCCGAGGCTGCGAAGGTGGCCACGCAGCAAGTGCTGGAATGAAGACCTCGGGTGCTG
>JAAERO010000190.1 GCA_024230315.1 Hyphomicrobium sp. | reverse complement strand
GCCGGGACGCATCGGATTTTGCTTCACCCGTTGGGTGCACCATTATGACCCCGCATCTATTCGCCTAAGATGCTGATGATAATATCTGAATCGGTAAGTTGGGCCTCTCTCTAACCGACTTATCTGGGCAATGCGGGTTTACAGGGGGGGCTAACCACCCTAAATCCAACGTCTTTTCGGGTCCGGCGGCGTCTGCTCCGAACCGCCCCCGTTTCACCGCGTGGTGGAGGTCCTATGCGATGGAGAAGCTTGCCAGTGCAGCAGACCTGATCGGCAAGCGCCGGCCGGAGCGGCCGGTCCGTGGGCTGCGCCCGCATGCCGCGGGGCGGGCGGCACGATGGTTCCTTGAAAAATTCCCCGGTGATGTGGCCTACGCCTACAAGGCGAACAACTCCGCATTTTTGATCGGCGCGCTCTACGGTGCCGGCATCCGTCACTTCGACGTCGCCTCGCTGCCGGAGATCGAGGATGCGGTGACAATCCCCGAAGCGCACCTGCACTTCATGCACCCCGTCAAGTCTCGCCACGCCATCCGCCGCGCTTACGAGTTGGGTGTGCGCAGCTTTGCGCTCGATGGTGAGGACGAGCTTGACAAGATCATCGAGGAGACCGGCGGTGCACGCGATCTGTTGTTGTGGGTGCGCATTGCGGTTCCCGCCATCAACAGCCGCATCCCGCTGGAGCGCAAGTTTGGTGTTTCCGGACAGAAGGCGGCGAACCTTCTCATCAAGACGCGGCAGGCAGCATCCGAGCTGGGGCTAACGTTCCATGTCGGATCGCAAACGACGACACCCGATGCTTTCGTGACGGCGCTAGCCGATCTACACAAGTTGATCGTCAAGGCCGGTGTCATGATCGATCGTCTCGACGTCGGCGGCGGTTTTCCTTCGCACTATCCTGACAGCGATCCTGCGCCGATGGACGACTTTATGGAGACGATCCTCGCTGAGATCGAGACACTGCCCGTCAAAGAGAACATCCGTCTTATGTGTGAGCCGGGGCGTGCGTTGGTAGCCGAAGCCGAAAGCCTTATCGTGCGCGTCGATGCGCGCCGTGGCCACGATCTCTACATCAATGACGGCTCCTACGGCATGCTATTCGACGCCGCTCACCTCAGCTTCATATTTCCGATGCGCATTGTCAATCGTGAAATCAATCCCTCTGAGCCGCTCGTTCCATTGGAATTATGGGGTCCAACCTGCGACTCCATCGATTATATGAAGGGTCCCTTCATGCTGCCCGCCTCGACTGCTGAAGGCGACTACTTCGAAATCGGCAACATGGGCGCTTACGGGCGAGCGATTGCGGGGCACTTCAACGGCTACGGCGATTATGACGAGGCCATCCTGCTCGATGAGCCGATGATGAGCATGTACGCGACGAACGTTGTGCAGGTTCGCTCCGCGCAGCGTTGAGCGAAGACGCCTCCTCGGCGGCATGTGTGTCATACGGTACGCCTGCGATCACACGGTTGCCGCATTCGTCATCAAGTCGCTTTCTTATGCGTCGTCAGGCACTCTGCCGCGCCGCTGAGCGTGCGCTGCACAACTTATCCACCTTCTTTCCACACGCGAATCACGTTATCTAAAACGTTCGGCGCAACCTTTGGGGGAGGCATGTCCGCACCGGACTTCTTTGCGCGTTTCGCATCGGAATTTGCTGATCAGACGGGATCGTCGCAGGAGAATGTGGATCGGCAGGTCACTGCAGAACGCCTAGTGGCCAAAGCCGAATATGAACTCCTCCAGTTGCGGCGCGCACTAGTCAACGTGATGGACGGCGCGGAGCCGCAGCCAGTCGAAGTGGAAGAGATCGCGCAAACGCCCGTGGCCGCGCGCGCAGCCTGAAGCGCAAAACAATCAATCTCATCTGCAAAATGGTGGGCGGTACAGGGATTGAACCTGTGACCCCACGCGTGTGAAGCGTGTGCTCTACCGCTGAGCTAACCGCCCGTTGTGCCGCTGAGGCGCCGTTATGGGAGGCGGCGAGCAGGGGTGTCAAGCGGTGGCACGCCGATGCTGTCCGGCTAGAGGAGGCCTGATGCGGTGCCGGTGACGTGGCCCAAACGGCACAGTCCTGGAAAACCACGATCGCCAATGCACTAAGCAAAGAAGAGGATCCGTGCGCTGGTCTCGGCAGAATTCGCCGCGCCGAAGCGGAACGCATCGTGACCTTATGAGACACGGGGCACCTGCCAGGTCGGAATCGCTGGCATGTTTCGATTGTCGGCGGCACGCAACATGGCGCTTTCGACTGAGACGAGGCGGTGTTGGAACTCCAGAGAGCCCCTTGCGCGGCCAGTGCCGCAAGTGCAACCATCGATCTTCGGGCGCCCGATTCCAAATTCCGCGGGTGGGCTTAACGAGGCAAATGAGACCTCGGCCGGCCGTAATTTGTCAGGCCTAGATAAGAGACTACGGGAGAGCCATGGGCACTGAGGAGCCGCACCGATCATTCTGGTTCTCGTTCGGACTGGAGCGGCTGGGTCTAGTCGCACTGAAGGCGCCGTATGTTTCCGCGGCCTTAATTGTCGTCCTGACGGCGCTGGCGATCGTCGGCGTCTCGCGTATCCAGGTGGATGACTCGCTCTCCGAACTGTTTCGCACGGACACCGAAGAATTCCGCCAATACGAAGATATTGCCCGCCGCTTTCCCTCCAGCGAGTACGACGTGCTCGTTGTTGTCGAAAGCAAGGACTTGCTCAAGGCCCCCCAACTTACCGCCTTTGGAGAGCTGACAACCGAGTTACAGCTTATTGAAGGCGTTTCCGGCCTCGTTTCCATGCTTTCGGCGCGCGACAAGCCCGATGAGACGGGCTATGCGCCACCACTCGTTCCCGATGATATACCCGAAGGCACCGACTTCGAGGCGATGCTTGAGAGGTTGAAAACGAACGACATCGTGAAGGGCAAGTTTCTGTCCGACGATGGTGAACTCGCTCTCATCGTGATTGCGCTTGACCGGGAAATCGTGCGCGAAAGAAGCCCGCGCGAGGTCATTGGCGAGATCGACTCAACCGCTGCCTCATTCCTCAAGGGCACGGGGCTCACTTCCAAGCTGACGGGTGCGCCCGTTATGCAGCTGGAGATCCGCAACGCCGTTGAGCGCGACCGGCTCCTTTACAATGGGCTCGGGTTTCTCTTTGGCATTGGCATTGCCTACCTGTTCTTCCGCCGTGTGTCGCTCACCATTATCGCGGTGGCTGGGCCGATGATCGCCATCCTGTGGACGCTCGGCATGATTGGGACGATGGATTTCCGCCTCAACCTCTTCATCAATGTCATAACGCCGCTGATCTTGGTGTCTGGCTTCTCCGACTCCATGCATCTTGTGATGTCCATCCGTCGCGACGTATTGGCCGGCATGGATCGCATACAAGCGGCGCGCCACGCCGTGCTTGATGTCGCCCCAGCCTGCCTGCTGACGTCCATGAACGCCGGGCTTGCCATCCTTTCATTCTCGTTCGCGGAATCAGCGCTAATCCGCACGTTCGGCGTGGCGGCGCTGATGGCGGTTGGCATCTCCTATCTCGCGGTGGCGGTGGTCGTACCGACCCTTGCCGCCATTCTGGTGCGTGATGAGAAGGCCCTCGATGTCGATCCGAACGTTCGCGAGGTGGGCAACGTTGGCAAATTACAAAGATTCACCGATGCCATCGTGCGCACGGTTATCGCGCGCCCCATGTTCTTTTTTGTGTCGTCGATTATCGCTGTTCTTCTTACCGGCGCGGCGTACGTCCAATTGAAGCCGCACTATCGTCTGGCCGACCAGGTGCCCGACAAGGAGCATGCACTGGCCGCCACGGATCGTCTCGATAAAAAGCTCGCGGGCGCCAACCCCATGCACGCGATGATCCGCTGGAATGACGGGCGATCGCTCTATGACCCCGCTACGCTAGTCGTCATCGGCCAGGTCCACGATATTCTGGAGAACGATGCGGGTCTGGGGAACGTCTGGTCGATTGAAAGCTTGCGCCGCTGGTTAGCCAACGCGGGCGACGACAGCATTGAAACCGTAAAGCGTTACGTTGGCATTTTGCCAGAGCACCTGGTACGGCGCTTTATCGCCAAGGACGAGCAGGCCGTTCTCATTACCGCACGGATGCCCGATGTGGACGCGAGCGAGATCCTTCCCGTTGTGCAGAAACTCGATGAGGCGCTCGAGCCACTTCGCAAGGCCAATCCTGGCTTTGAGATCGTGGTGACGGGCTTGCCTGCGATCGCGGCACGCAACTCCGCAAACCTCATTTGGGAACTCAACTGGGGGCTGGTGGGCGACATGTTCGTGATCTTCATATTCCTCGGCTTGGCATTGAGGTCGGTGCTGGTGGGCGTTGCGAGTGTCATGCCCTCGCTCTTCCCCATCTTTGTCACGGGTGCAATCCTGTGGGTGACGGGGCAGGGACTGCAGTTTGCGTCAATCGTTGCGATTACGGTCGCATTCGCGCTCGCCATCAATTCCACCATTCACTTCTTGAATCGCTTTGCGCTGGAGGAGAGCCGTGCAGGGTCCGCCGCAAGCAATGTGCGCGAGATAGTAATGCGATCGGCGCACCACATCGGGCCACCCGTGGTGCTGACAACCATCGTTCTGGCGCTTGGTCTAGGCGTGACAATGCTCTCCGACCTGCCGTCGTTGCGCCTCTTCGGGCAGCTGGCCGCCGTGTGTCTCTTCGCTTCGCTGATTGGGCAGCTCGTGATCCTGCCTGCCGCGCTGATCGTGGGGCGGCGCTTTCTGCCCCGGCGCGAGGCAGGGAAAACGCAAGCGACTTCGTCGGACGAGGTCAAAACGTAAGCTTCAGCTCATCAGCTCTTTGATCGCCGGCTCCAGGTGCCGATAGTGATCGATGACAGCGTCTGGGCTGAATTCACGCACAGGTGTGTCCGTGTAGCCGAAGGTCACCGCGATGACGGGCACGTTGGCAGCTTTTGCGGTTGCGATGTCGATTCCGGTGTCACCTATCATGATCGCGCGTGCTGCATGGCCGCCGGCGGCGTGAATGGTTTCCAGCAGATGCTTGGGGTGAGGCTTGAAAGCATCGAATGTGTCACGCCCGGCAATCACGGTGAAATACCGCGCGAGATCTAGTTCGGTGAGAAGGGTCTTGGACATCTTCTCCATCTTGTTCGTGCACACGGCAAGCTTGACGCCCGCGGCTTGAAAACGCTCCAGAGCGGCAACGGCACCCTCAAACGGCCGGCTCGATACAGCGATATTCTCGGCATAGTAGGCGAGGTAACGCTCCAGAAGCTGGTCATGGTCCTCGGGCGTCAGCTTGGCATCGGCCGGCCCGATCGCCATTTTGATCATTTGTTTTGCGCCGTGGCCGATCCAGGGCCGCAGGCCGTCCACGTCAACAGGCGGCACACCGACATGCTCAAGGACGTGGTTGGTGGCGGCAACGAGATCGGGGGCGGTATCGACGAGCGTTCCGTCGAGGTCGAAGACAAGTGTCAGGTCGTGCATAGGGCCTCAAAGCAGACGGCGGGGCGGCGCAACGCTACCGGCTGCGGGTCCCTGTGTCATCTAGGCTAGGCGCGACGCCTTGAAACAGGGACCCCCGCACCTTAAACAGAACGTGGAATAGAGCCCTTCTGCTGGTGTTGAAATGGACAAAAAGGTCATCACGCTTCTCAAGACACAGGCCTATATCGATGGGGCTTGGGTCGGCGAGCCGACGATGCCTGTGACCGACAAGGCAACGGGTGAGGTGATCGCGCATGTTCCAGCCCTTGGAGCGGCCGAAACCAAGCAGGCGATCGCGGCGGCGCATGCGGCATTCAAGCCGTGGTCGAAGCTGCTAGCCAAAGAGCGCTCGCAGGTCCTGCACCGTTGGTACAATCTCATCATCGAGCACGTCGACGAGCTGGCGCTTCTGTTGACAATGGAGCAGGGCAAGCCGCTTGCCGAGGCCAAGGGTGAGATCATTTATGGTGCCAACTTCGTCGAGCTCTTCGCCGAAGAGGGCAAGCGCATCTACGGGGAGACAATTCCCTCGCACAAACTGGATGCGCGCATCATCGTTATGAAGCAGCCTGTTGGGGTCGTGGCTGCGATCACGCCTTGGAATTTCCCCAGTGCGATGATTACGCGGAAAGTGTCGCCCGCGATTGCTGCCGGTTGCACGGTCGTGCTGAAGCCGGCTGAGGACACACCGCTGTCAGCCCTTGCTCTTGCCGAGCTCGCGGAGCGTGCGGGCATCCCCAAGGGCGTTCTCAACATTGTGACGGCGGCCGATCCGGCCCCAGTCGGTGCTGAAATGACGTCCAATCCTCTGGTGCGCATGGTGACGTTCACCGGCTCCACAGAGGTTGGCAAGCTCCTCATGAGCGAGGCCGCCGCTACCGTGAAGCGCGTCGGTATGGAGCTCGGCGGCAATGCACCGTTCATCATTTTCGATGATGCCGATCTCGATAGGGCGGTGGCGGGAGCCTTGGCTTCGAAGTTCCGCAATGCCGGGCAAACCTGCGTCTGCGCCAACCGTATTCTGGTGCAGGCGGGTATCTATGATGCCTTCGCAGAGAAGCTGACGGCGGCAGTCAAAGAGCTGAAACTCGGACGCGGAACCGACAAGGGCGCAACGATGGGCCCGCTCATCAACACCCAAGCGATCGAGAAGGTTGAGGCACACGTTGCCGAAGCTGTGAAGGCTGGCGCCAAAGTTGTTGTTGGCGGCAAGCGCAGCTCAATGGGCGGTACATTCTACGACCCGACGATCCTCACCGGCGTGACACCAAAGATGCGTGTTGCGCGCGAGGAAACATTTGGACCCGTTGCTCCACTGATCAAATTCTCAAGCGAAGAAGAGGTGGTCAGCATAGCCAACGACACGCCCTTTGGACTTGCTGCTTATTTCTTCACGAGCGATTACGCGCGCTGCTGGCGCGTTGCCGAAGCGCTTGAGTATGGCATTGTCGGCGTCAACGAGGGCGTCATCTCAACGGAGATTGCTCCCTTTGGGGGCTTCAAGGAAAGCGGGATCGGGCGTGAGGGTTCGCACCACGGCATCGAAGAGTTCGTCGAGGTCAAGTACACATTGATGGGCGGCCTTTGACGAGATGTTTTGTTCCTTCCATGTACGGGCTGCATCGTGCGGTGGACGCAGCTTAGAAGTGTAGCCAAGAGGCCATATGGTTTGTGCCTGCGGCTCTTGCCGCGCAAAAGGGTCGAGAAAGATTGCGCAATCAATGCCCGATGACCGTGGGGCACCAAGGACGGGACGAGACGGCATGAGTGACGACGAGCAGAAGATCGCAGCAGCGGAACGCGCGCTGCAGTATGTCGAGTCTGGCATGAAACTCGGTCTCGGCACCGGGACGACGGCTGCGAAATTTGTCGATTTATTGGGCCCCAAAGTGCAGGCAGGGCTCGAGTTGACCTGTGTCGCCACGTCGGAAGCGACGCAAGCGCGTGCTAAAGCGCTTGGCATTCGCATGTCGACACTCGATGAGACGCCGTTTCTCGATTTGACAATTGACGGCGCTGATCAGCTCGACGGCGAACTACACCTGATCAAGGGCGGCGGCGGTGCGCTTTTGCGCGAGAAGATCGTTGCAACGTCATCAGACCGCATGATCGTGATCGCGGACGCGTCCAAGCGAGTCGAAATGCTGGGATCCCATCCCTTGCCGGTTGAGGTCGTGCGGTTTGGTTTGACCGCCACGCGCAACACGGTCATTGCGCTTGCTTCGGATGCGGGGTGCGAAGGTGAGATCACGTTGCGCCAGGGCGCGGATGGCAAGCCCTTCCTGACGGACAGTGGCAACTATATTCTCGACTGCGCATTCGGGCGGATCGAGGAGCCCGAGGACCTGGACGACGCGTTAAAGATGGTCCCCGGTGTGGTGGAGAACGGACTCTTTCTCGGTATCGCCGACCTCGCCATCGTTGCAGGACCCGACGGCATCACGCTGTTGAGCGCCAAGGATAACGATAACGGCGACGACTGAAGCCAGGGGCGGGCGAATGTAGGCGATGAGCGATTTCGACTACGATCTATTTGTGATTGGCGCTGGTTCGGGTGGGGTGCGTGCCGCGCGTGTTGCTTCTAGCCACGGCGCCAAGGTTGCCATTGCCGAGGAGCATCGGATTGGCGGAACCTGCGTGATCCGCGGGTGCGTGCCCAAGAAGCTCCTTGTCTACGCTGGCCGCTTTTCAGATGAGTTTGAAAATGCGCGCGGTTTTGGCTGGCAGACGGGCAAGCCCGTCTTCGACTGGCCGACGCTCATCAATGCCAAGGACAAGGAGATTGCGCGGCTCGAGGGGCTCTATCGCGCGAACCTGAATAAGGTGGGTGTCGCAATTTTCGAAGAGCGTGCCGAGGTTACTGGAGCAAACACGGTCCATCTCAAATCTTCCCGCTGCTCGGTTACAGCAAAAAGGATCCTCGTGGCGACGGGTGGAGCGCCGTCATTGGGCGATCCGATCGACGGGCTTGAGCACGTCATCACGTCGAATGAGGTCTTCGATCTCAAGGAGCAGCCGCGCCGCATTGCCATTTATGGGGGCGGCTATATCGCTGTGGAGTTTGCCGGTATCTTTTCAGGCCTGGGTGCCGAGACCATAATCGTCTACCGCGGCGACAAGATCCTGCGCGGCTTCGACGAGGATCTGCGCGATGGACTCAGCGAAGCCTATGGCAAGCGCGGCATTCTCATCGTGACGAACCGAACCTTCGCACGCATCGAGAAGACCGATGGTGGGCTCATTGGACATCTCGACGACGGCTCGACCATCGAGGCCGATCAGGTCATGTTCGCTATCGGCCGCGCACCCAATACGGCGGATCTGGGGCTCGATGCGGCTGGCGCTGAGCGTGGCCGGAATGGGCACGTCATTGTGGACGACGCCTCGCGCTCGTCCGTGGCAACCATTTATGCCGTCGGCGACGTGACGGATCGCGTGGCGCTGACGCCCGTAGCTATTCGTGAAGGGCATTCCTTTGCCGATAGCACCTTCGGCGATAAGCCGTGGAGTGCTGACTACGAGATGATCCCAACTGCCGTGTTCTCCACGCCTGAGATCGGGACCGTGGGATTTCCCCAGCACCTGGCAGAGGAACGCAGCGCGAAGCTCGATATCTACAAGGCGAGTTTTCCGCCTTTGAAGGCTACGCTGTCGGGGCGCGATGAGAAAATGCTCATGAAGCTCATCGTTGACCGGGAGAGTGACAAGGTGATCGGGTGCCACGTACTTGGCGCCGACGCTGCAGAAATTGTGCAAATGGCCGCAATCGCTATGCGTTTAGGGGCAACAAAAGCGGACTTCGATACAACAATGGGCCTACATCCGAGCGCGGCGGAAGAATTCGTCACAATGCGGGAGCGCTGGATTGCTCCTGGAGAGGCCGCAGGATGATGGCTCATTTGGCATGTTGCCGTGTTGGAGTTAATAGGCGCACCAGAGCGCTATAAGTCTGCCCACCTTCGGAAGGAAGTCATGCAACGGCTCAAGGATAAGGTTGTGCTCGTCACGGGCGCGGGCGCCGGAATTGGCCTCGCGACGGCGAAGTTGTTCGCCGCTCAAGGGGCGCACGTTTACATCACCGACATTGACGGTGACGCCACCGTCACGGCTGCCGCGGAGCTTGATGCGCAGGGGTACGATGTGACGGCGGTTCCCGTCGACGTATCGCTGGGTCAAGACGTCAACGCGCTGATGCACATGATCGACTCCAAACACTGCCGCCTCGATGCCGTGGTCAACAATGCTGGCATCAATGTGCGTTGCGACTTTCGCAATATGTCGGATGCCGAATGGGTGAAGCTGCGCGAGGTGAACCTCGACGGCGTGATCCGCATTGCGCGTGATGCCTTTCCGCTGTTGAAAGCATCCGGCCGCGGCTCATTGATCAATATGGCCTCGATTATGGGCGCGCGCGGAATGCGCACGCTAGCCGCTTATGGCGCGACGAAGGGCGCAATTTCGGCGTTGACGCGCGGATTGGCGGTCGAGTATGCGCCCTACAACATAAGAGTGAACGCGCTGGCGCCTGGCTTTATTGAAACCGGACTCACCGAGCGCGTTTTGAAAATCAAGGCGTTCTCCGATACGCTTCTTGAGCAGACGCCGCTGCGGCGGTTCGGAACGTCGGAAGATGTTGCTCAGGCGGCGCTGTTCTTTGCCTCCGATGAGTCGCCATTTATCACGGGTGCGGAGCTTGCTATTGACGGCGGCATGGCCGCCGCGCTCTAGAGCGCCTCACGTGCCGGCAACGGTCTCAGCAATCAGCAGATCGACGACGCCTTTGGTGGCCTCCTCGGCTTGGGCACCCTGACTAATCAACCGTTCGTAGCACGCAACCTGGCGGTCTGCGCTCGTCCCTTCAGCGGCGATCTTTCGCACATGCTGAACTTTCGTCTCACAACCGAGCGCGGCGGCGTCTTCTGCGACGAGTTCAAAAAGCTCACCAATGAGATCGGTGAAGGGCACGAGGGTGCCTCTGCCGAAATCGAACAGCTTGTCCTTGACGCCGTAGCGCTGTGCCCGCCAAAGATTCTCGTCGATGAGAAAGGCCGGATACGAGCGCCACTTTTGGTTGGTGAGCCGCAGCCGGTAAAGCATGCGAATGACGCAGACGTACAGCGCCGCAATTGCAATTGCATCGTCAATCCGCGTGCAAACATCGGTCACGCGCATTTCGATTGTGGGAAAGCGCGCGGACGGTCGTAAATCCCACCAGACTTTGGTTGCGTCCTCGATGACGCCGTTGCGCACCAATATGTCGATGGTGCGTTGGTATTCGCCGAAGCTCTCGAAGCGCTGGGGAATGCCGGTTCGCGGCAGCTCGTGGAAAACTGCAATCCGGTAGGTTTTGAGGCCCGTGTCTTCGCCTTGCCAGAACGGTGAAGAGGTGGACAGCATCAAAAGGTGCGGCAGGAAATAACGCGCCTGGTTCATCAGATCGATGCGCAATTCATCGTCCTCGATACCGACGTGTACGTGCATACCGCAAATGGCAAGCCGCCGGCCGATGCCGGCAAAGTCGCGGGCAAGGGCCTGGTAGCGCTCCTTGGGTGTGGTTTGAAAAGACGACCTGTGTGCGAAGGGGTGGGTCGAGGTGGCGATCGGGGCCAATCCAATTTCATGCGCCTGGGTGGCAATCGTCTTACGCAGGCGCGCGAGTTCCTGACGTGCCTGGGTGAAATCACGGTAGACTTGTGTGCCAATCTCAATTTGAGATCGGAAAAACTCAGGTGCGACTTGTCCGCCAAGCTCTTTTTCGCATGCCTCCATTAGGGCCGGGGAGGCGTGGGCGAGATCGCGGGTCTGAAGGTCGACGAGGAAATATTCCTCTTCAATTCCGAAGGTAAATGTTGGTTCTTTAAGGCTCATGGATCCGCTCGTGACATGCCGGTGCGCCAGCTTTTAGGGCTGCTGGGAAGCCACGCTTAGGACGCATCCATGCCACTGGGTCGGGGCATGCAACTTATCGACGCGCGGTTTTCTGGCCTCCAGGAAGAGGATAGCCTATAAGCCCCGGGAAATGGCATAATGAGTTCAAAATGATGCGCTTTCATTGCCGCGCCGGCCGCTTGAGGCCCCCTGCGCACAATCCAAGCGCTTGCGTGATGGAGAAGTAAATATGGTGGCCTCCTGGTCCCCCGATAGCTGGCGGTCAAAGCCGATCGTCCAGGTGCCAGAGTATTCTGACAATGCCGCGCTCGCCGCGGTCGAAGCCAGGCTTGAAACGTTCCCGCCGCTGGTCTTCGCCGGTGAGGCGGACAAGCTCAAGCGTGCCTTGGCCGATGTCGCAGAGGGCAATGCGTTCCTGCTGCAGGGCGGTGATTGCGCCGAGAGCTTCGCTGAGCACAGCGCCAACCATATCCGGGAACTCTTCCGCGTCTTTCTGCAAATGGCAGTTGTGCTGACGTTTGCGGGAGGCTTTCCAGTCGTGAAGGTTGGGCGCATCGGCGGTCAATTCGCCAAGCCGCGCTCCTCTCCCACCGAGAAGAGAGGCGATCAAGAACTGCCGAGCTATCGCGGCGACATTATCAATGGCGAAGGCTTCACGGCAGAGGAGCGTATTCCCGATCCACAGCGGCAGCTCGAGGCCTATCGTCAATCGGCGGCGACGATGAACTTATTGCGCGCGTTCTCCGGAGGCGGTTACGCCGGACTGGAAAACGTTATGCGTTGGTTGCTCGATTTCGAGCAGAAAAGCTCCTTCGGCAAGAAGTACAAGACAATAGCCGAGGAGATCCAAACGGCGCTCAGATTCATGCATTCGTGCGGTGTCACCGAAGAGACGGTTCCCACGCTCGGGCGGACGACATTCTACACAAGCCATGAAAGCCTGCTTTTGTGTTACGAGCAGTCGCTGGTCCGTCGTGACGAAGCTGGCGGTTCGCAGAATTGGTACGCGACTTCGGGACACATGCTGTGGATTGGTGATCGCACACGTCAACCAGATCACGCCCACGTAGAGTTCTTGCGCGGGATAAAAAATCCCATTGGCGTGAAGTGCGGACCTTCCCTGGAACCTGACGCCCTGATACGCCTTATCGACGTCCTCAATCCGATGGATGAGCCTGGCCGGTTGACGCTCATCTGCCGGCTGGGTGCCGATAAGGTCAGCGAGCATCTGCCCAAACTGATCCGCAGGGTTGAGAAAGAGGGCCGAAGGGTCGTTTGGTCATGTGACCCCATGCACGCAAATACGATCTCGACGGCCAACGGCTACAAGACGCGGCCCTTCGATCGTATCCTCAAAGAGGCGGAGACGTTCTTCGATGTCCACCGCGCGGAAGGTACGCGCGCTGGTGGCATCCACGTCGAAATGACCGGATCGCCGGTCACTGAATGCACTGGCGGCGCGACGGCGAATATCTCCGAGGCGCAACTCAAGGACCGCTATGCCACGCTATGCGATCCTCGTCTCAACGCAGCGCAGTCGCTCGAGCTTGCTTTCCTTATTGCGGAGCGACTCAAGCATGAGCGTGACAGTATGACGGTGCCGTCCCAGCCGATCCCAGCATTTGGGTAATCGCCTCTACGACGGTATCGAATACGGGCGAGGTGCGAGCAGGCATTGCATTGCGGCGCAGCCTTGCTTGCTCTTAAGGTCCGTTCATGTCGAATTCCCCGCCATCGCGTCTTAAAATAGCACTTGCCCAAGCAAACCCGACCGTGGGTGACCTTGACGGGAATATCGCCAAGCTTGTGGAGATGCGCGCTGAGGCGCACGGTTTGGGCGCCGACCTTATCGTGTTCCCAGAACTCTTTGTGACCGGGTACCCGCCTGAGGATCTCGTTCTTAAGCCCGCCTTCCAGTTGGCCGCTCGCCGGCGCGTGGAGGCTCTAGCGGCCGAACTCGGGCCCGGACCAGGTGTGCTCACCGGCACAATTTGGTCCGAGGGTGGCAAGGTCTACAACGCGGTTGCATTGCTCGACGGCGGCAAAGTGGAGGCTGTGCGTTATAAGGTCGACTTGCCGAACTATGGGGTGTTTGACGAGAAGCGTATTTTTGCCCAAGGCGGCATGCCTGGGCCGATCAATTTCCGCGGGGTACGGCTGGGTGTTCCCATCTGCGAGGACATTTGGGCGGCGGACGTGGCTGAGTGTTTGGTCGAAGGCGGCGCGGAGATCCTTATCTCGGTTAATGGCTCGCCTTTCGATTGGACAAAACCCGATGTTCGCATGAACCAGGCGGTGGCGCGCGTCACCGAGACGGGGTTACCGCTTGCCTATCTCAATCAGGTCGGCGGGCAAGATGAACTCGTCTTCGATGGTGCTTCATTTGTGCTCAACGCCAACTGCGCGCTAGCCGTCCAGGCGCCTGCTTGGGACGAGCTGGTCATACTGAGCGAGTGGCAGAAGAGGCCAGAGGGCTGGCACTGCGCGCAAGAACAATGCGCCCTCCTCGAGGAAGGCGACGCGGCCGCCTACCAAGCTTGCCTTCTCGGTATCCGCGACTACGTCAACAAGAATGGCTTTCCTGGCGTCGTCGTTGGACTTTCAGGTGGCATAGACAGCGCGCTCGTTACGGCGATCGCTACCGATGCCCTTGGATCGGAGCGCATGCGCACTGTCATGATGCCCTACCGCTATACGTCAAGCGAGAGCCTGCGAGACGCAGAAGCCTGCGCCAAGGCCCTAGGTCTACGCTATGACGTGCTGCCGATCGAGGCGGCGGTGGCCGGTGTCCAAAAGACGCTAGCGCCCGTGCTCGCTGAGAGGGAGCCTGATGCTACCGAGGAGAATATTCAAGCCCGCGTACGCGGCATTATTCTGATGGCGATCTCCAATAAGTTTGGCGGCATGGTTGTCACCACCGGCAACAAGTCGGAGATGTCGGTTGGCTACGCCACGCTCTATGGCGATATGAACGGCGGCTTTAATCCGGTCAAAGATCTCTA
This sequence comes from Hyphomicrobium sp., assembly GCA_024230315.1. Classification (GTDB taxonomy): domain Bacteria; phylum Pseudomonadota; class Alphaproteobacteria; order Rhizobiales; family Hyphomicrobiaceae; genus Hyphomicrobium_A. The sequence continues at coordinate 10,014 of JAAERO010000190.1, read as the reverse complement.
CAAGACGGAAGTCTATCGGCTCGCCCGCTGGCGTAACGCGCATGTACCTAAGGGCGCCATGGGCCCAGGCGATATGGTTATCCCCCAGACCATCATCACAAGGGTGCCGTCGGCCGAGCTGCGTCCGGACCAAACCGACCAGGATTCGCTGCCGACTTACGAAGTTCTCGATGACATCCTCGCTTGCCTTGTCGAGCGAGAGATGCCGATCGATGAGATTGTCGCCCGGGGTCACGCGTCCCAGACCGTCCGCCAGATTGAGCGCATGCTTTACATCGCCGAGTATAAGCGTCGCCAGGCGGCGCCTGGTGTCAAGATTTCATCCCGCAATTTCGGACGTGACCGGCGCTATCCCATTACCAACAGGTACCGCGAGGACGTGAGGGCGGCTCATGCGGAAAAAAAAACGACGTAGGGAACGGCCTCAACTGTCGACAAGAAGGACGCGTGACAAGACGAAGGCTTGCCGCTCACAGTGATGGCCGCGTTCGGCCCTTGAGTTGCCGTGCGGACCCTCTATAGGTTGCCCCCTCACAATCAATGAATGAAACGTCGCGGGAACCCGCCCCAAAATGTCCGTCATCGTTCGCTTCGCCCCAAGCCCAACGGGCCGCCTGCACGTAGGCAATATTCGCACCGCCATCCTCAACTGGCTCTTTGCAAGGAAGAGTGGCGGAGAATTCTGGCTGCGCCTCGACGACACCGATCTGGAGCGCTCCACGCCAGAATTTGCCGATGGCATTCGCCAAGATCTTAACTGGCTTGGCCTGGAATGGACGCGTGAGGATTGCCAGTCGGGAGGCACCGCGCACTATACGGCGGCTGCTGACCTGTTGCGCGAGCGCGGCAGGCTTTATGCCTGCTACGAGACGGAGGGCGAGCTTGACAGGAAGCGCAAGCGCCAGCTCGCGCGCCGCATGCCGCCTATCTACGATCGCTCCGGCCTGAGGCTCACTGAAGACGAGCGGGCAAAATTGGAGAGCGAGGGGCGTCGGCCGCATTGGCGCTTCCGGCTCGACAACAGTGAGACGGAAACAGAGACGGCACCGCTTCCAACGATTGTTTCGTGGAACGACCTCGTTCGTGGTGATCAGACGGTGGACGTGGGTTCGGTGTCCGATCCCGTTGTGATCCGGGCCAACGGCACGTTTCTCTACACCTTTACCAGTGTGGTTGATGACGCTGAGTTTGGCACCACGCATATCATCCGGGGCGAGGACCACATCACAAACACGGGCGTGCAAATCCAGCTATTCGAGGCTCTGGGAAAGGAACCACCGGCCATCGCCCACCACAGCCTGCTCATCGGCGCGGACGGTCGTGCGCTGTCCAAAAGGTTGGGTGCCCTTTCTTCCATAGAGCGTTTGCGAGCGGGCGGCCTGGAGCCGATAGTGGTGGCGAGTTACACCGCTCTGATCGGGACCTCAGATCCCATAGAGGCGCATCCCAATTTGGACGGGCTTGCATCGCTGTTTGCCTTCAACAAGATCTCGATGGCGCCGGCGCGCTTCGACGTTGACGAGTTGAAAGCTCTCAACGCGCGGTTTCTGCATAAGCTGCCCTACGCGACTGTCGAGGCGCAGCTTCGAGCGTTAGGTGCAGATGGCGGTCCAGCGTTTTGGGAAGCGGTGCGCGGAAATCTGTCTGTTCTTAACGACGCGGCGACGTGGTGCCAGGTGATTTCCGGCCATATTGATCCCTTGATCGAGAACAAGGAGCTGACAGATAGTGCGGCGGCGCTTCTGCCCCCAGAGCCTTGGGATGACACAACATGGGGAACGTGGATCGGCGCGCTCAAGACGGCATCGGGGATTAAGGGCCGCGCACTATTCCACCCGTTGCGATTGGCTCTGACCGGGCTTGAGGACGGTCCCGAACTCAAAGTCCTGTTGCCGCTGATGGGTCGCGCCAAGGTGCAAGAACGGCTGCTCGGCGGCGCGAGTTGATTGAGGTGCTGTTAGGAGGCCGCGCGCTCTACATGCAGATCGAGTTTGCGCATGAAGACAACGGGAATTTCGCAGCCTGACGGTAGCGCCCAGCCGCCTTCCCCAGTGACCCAGTAGCCCAGAGCATCAAAGAAGCCTGCCGCATTCAGTGTGGCGCTCAAGTTGAGCGCGCGGTAGCCTGCGGCGTGCGCTTCATTTTCGATGCGCTCCACAAGCATCCGGCCGATACCGTCTCCGGCAAACATCGGCTGCACGAACACCGCTAGGATGCGCGCCGTCGGACTTGGTGGTTCGCCTGGGCTCCACGCGGCTGTGCCGACCATTTCGTTATCGATCCAAGCAGTGTAGCTAGGGTTGCCGAGCAGCAGGTCCGCATATCGCGCACTGCACAAAAATTTTCTGAACGCTTTGACTTCGGCGGGGGCATCGTGATTGGGTGCCGCACCGGCAGCGGCTGTCGTTAGAACGTAGCGAACTGCGGCGAGATCATCGATGTTGAGGTGGCGTACTTCGACCATTTGTGCGGTGACCGTCCAGGTTTTGGTCGACTACAGGCTTGGCCTGAAGGGTTCTAGTTCGACCCTGGCCTTAAGGAGTTTTGGCATCAGCTTCCCACTTCGATCGGGCTTCCCATCCGGGCGCGCTTGCGGCGCGCTCATCGTCCTGCAAGGCCTCTTGCGCAACGTACTCGGTTTCATTGCATGAGCAGCCCCTCACAAGCTGCTTACGATAGAGAAACGCCGTCTTCAAGCTCGTGTAAGGCTCTTGTGAGCGGAAGGCGAGCGACTGGTCCATCCCCTGTCCGGGGTTTTGATAATAGAATAGTTCAACTGGTGCCGCGCACTTGTTTTGGCACACAGCTGCGTCCTGCTCGAAGTGGCTTGGAAGCGTCGAGAAGCTCACAGGGAAATAGTAGCCGTCGCACATCCTCACGCACACAGTGCGATAGGTGTTGTATGATCGCGCACCGGGGTAGGGGTTCCAGCCGCCCGAGTAGCCTTCGCCTTCGTTGTCCTCCCATAGGCCAGAGAACAGGCCTCGGTTTTGCCGACGCGCCTCTTGCGCGTAGTTGGCGCCGCAGTTGTGGCGCGCGAGCTCGCGGATAATTTCGTCGCGGTATGATCGGCTCGAAGAGGACTTGATTTGCTGGCGCCGCGACTCCAATTCGGTAAGCCTGCGCTTTGCCTGTTCCAACTGTCGGGAGAGTTTGGTGCAACGGGGCGTGCGGCGTAGGGATTTGGAGAAAAGGAAATACTCGTAGCAATTCCGGCGTTCGAGTTCGGCCTCGCCTGATCGGGTCTCTCGAGTAACCTCGCGGATTTTTGATTGAAGCCTAGGCAGTGCATTCTGCGATAGACTTGAGCGTTGACCCTCCTTCACGAGCCGCTGCTCGAGCTTCAGGCAAAGCGGGTTCTTTGTTGACCAATTGGAATTCGGCGGCGCCGCACTGCGTGGAGGCGGCGGCTCGCGATACACGGGCTCGCGTGGGATGGGGGGGCGCTCGGGTTCGGAATTGCTCCATGGCCACCATCCCTGGGCGAGCACTGGGCAGGCTGCCAGCATGGCCGCAGTGAGGACTGCGGCGCCGAGGCTATAGCGTCCACGAGCGGGTGCATTGCGTGTCCTATTGCTTTCGCTGGGGCGGTCCATCTCGTCCGTGCAGCCCATTAGGGCGGTGCCTGTGATTCTTACAACTCTTAGTGTCTGCGATTAGGGGGGCAATGCGGAGCAATTGGGGCGACTTTGGACGCTCGGGTTGTGGCAACCAAAAGCTTAACCAGGACGGTACGGCAGCCCCCGCCCGCTTGACGGAAGCGCCCTTGCTCCCCCATAAGAATTCCATGAACCATACGCCGCGCATACTAGCCTGCAACACGTGTTGCAGCATTATCATTACGAGCTAGCATAAAACGCTGGCGCGCGGCCCGCTTCTTTGCCCAAAGCCTGAGACAGAGAATCGCCCCCGCCAGCGGTCTGGGGATCTTTATGGCCAATCAGCACACGCTGAAGCTGTACAACACGTTGACGCGCCGGAAAGAGGTGTTTGAGCCCCTCGATCCGAAGAACGTGCGCATGTACGTGTGCGGACCGACGGTTTACGACTATGCCCACATCGGCAATGCGCGCCCTGTCATCGTCTTCGACGTGCTTTTCCGGCTCTTACGCCACATCTATGGGCCGGGCCGCGTCACATACGTTCGCAACATCACCGACGTGGACGACAAAATCAACGCGCGTTCAGCCCAGGAGGGTGTGCCCATCCGCGAGCTGACCGAGCGCACCGCCAAACAGTTCCACGACGACATCGCAACGCTGGGCGTCTTGCCCCCAACGGTCGAGCCGCGCGCGACCGAGCACATCGATGAAATGAAGACACTGATCGAAGAGCTCGTCGCTAAGGGGCACGCCTACGTTGCCCAGGACCACGTGCTTTTCGATGTTCCCTCCATGGCTGACTACGGGCGGCTGTCGAACCGCTCGTTGGACGAAATGGAGGCGGGCGCCCGCGTCGAAGTTGCGCCCTACAAAAAAGACCCGATGGACTTTGTGCTGTGGAAGCCGTCGAAGGACGGCGAGCCGTCTTGGCCATCGCCATGCGGGATCAATGCGCCAGGACGTCCTGGGTGGCACATTGAGTGCTCGGCGATGGCAGGTAAGCACTTGGGCGACGTATTCGATATTCACGGGGGCGGTATCGACCTTGTCTTTCCCCACCACGAAAACGAGGTCGCGCAGTCGCGCTGCGCCCACGGCACTGACGTGATGGCGCGCTACTGGATTCACAACGGCTTTTTGCAGGTCGAGGGCGAGAAGATGAGCAAGTCCCTCGGCAACTTCATCACCATCCATGAGCTGTTGGATACGGATAAGTTCGGAGGGCGCCGCTGGCCAGGTGAGGTCTTGCGGCTCGCGATGCTGATGACGCATTACCGTCAACCGTTGGATTTCACCGTGCGTAATCTCGAAGTTGCGGAGAGACTGCTCGGCCAATGGTACCGAAAGATCACCGATGTCGAGTCTGCGCCGACAAGCGACTGGGCGGATGATGTAGAGGATGCGCTTGCAGATGACCTCAACACGCCAGGTGCGATCACTAGGCTTCACGCAGCCGCGGATTGTATTGCAGAGGACGGCGAGACAGATGCGCCCGCACGCTTCAAGGCGGCTGCCAACGCAATGGGTCTGCTGGAGAGAACCGAGGCCGAATGGCGTGCGCAAGCAGAGAAGCGGGTTGGGGTCGATAAGGATCGCGTGTCTGAGTTAATCGAGTCGCGCCACTGTGCGCGTTCAGCTAAGAACTTCGAGGAAGCCGATCGTATCCGCGACGAGCTGGCCGCAATGGGCATCGCATTAAAGGACTCCAAGGACCCCAAGTCCGGCGAGATCGTCACCACTTGGGAAGTGCGGGCCTCCGGTACGTGGGATGTCGCGCGATGAAGAAAGACTGGCGATCGGATGCACCTTTTACCGGACACTGGCTCTTCTACCTTCTCGTTAAGATTGGCATAGCCATACTTGCGTTATGGATTGCCGCCAAGAGCTTCGGCGTCGTATGAGCATGAGATGAGCAAAGAGAGACTCTACATGTTCGATACAACCCTGCGCGACGGCGCGCAGACGACCGGCGTTGACTTCTCCGTGGAGGAGAAGCGCCGCATTGCCGGTGTGCTTGACGACTTAGGGATCGACTACATCGAGGGCGGCTACCCGGGCGCGAATGCGACCGACACCGAGTTTCTGGCCGAAACGCCGAACTACAAGACGGCCAAGCTCACCGCCTTTGGCATGACCAAACGCTCCGGTCGGTCCGTTTCCAACGATCCGGGCCTGCAGGCCGTTCTACAATCACGCGCCCAAGCCATTTGCCTTGTCACCAAGGCGTGGGACTATCACGTGCGCGTGGCGCTAGGCATTTCCAACAAAGAATGCCTGGATGCGTTGGCGCAATCGGTGAAGGCAATCGTTGATCACGGGCGCGAGGCGCTCATCGATTGCGAACACTTCTTCGATGGATATAAGGGCAATCGCGATTTTGCGCTTGCCGTTGCGCGCGCAGCCTATGAGGGCGGTGCGCGCTGGGTTGTTCTGTGCGACACCAATGGCGGTACGTTGCCGCATGAAGTCGAAAGCATCGTCGCTGATGTCGCCTCAGTTGTTCCCGGCTCGCATCTGGGCATTCACACCCACAACGATACCGACAATGCTGTGGCTAACTCTTTGACGGCTGTGCGCGCCGGCTGCCGCCACATCCAGGGCACGCTCAACGGGCTCGGTGAACGTTGTGGCAATGCCAATCTGACGTCGATCATCCCGACGCTTCTGCTAAAAAGCGAGTTTGCAGAACATTTCGAGACGGGCGTGACGCCGGACCGCCTGCGTATGCTCACGCATGCAAGCCGCGTGCTTGACGACGTGCTGAACAGGTCTCCGGACCGCCACGCCCCCTACGTGGGAGAGAGCGCCTTTGCGACAAAGGCCGGCATTCACGCATCGGCCATCGTCAAGGAGCCCGAAACCTACGAGCACGTGTCACCCGAAAGCGTAGGCAACCAGCGTCGTCTCCTGGTGTCCAAGCAGTCCGGCAGGTCGAGCATCATTGCGGCCATCGAGCGATTGGGAATTGTCGTCGACAAGGATGATGCGAAAGTTGCCACGTTGCTGGACGCGGTTAAGGCGCGCGAAGCCGACGGCTACTCTTACGAGGCGGCGGAAGCGTCGTTTGAGCTTCTCGCACGGCGTACGCTGGAGACGGTGCCACGTTACTTCTCCGTCGACAGCTTCCGCGTCATGGTCGAGAAGCGCCACAATGCAGTTGGCAAGCTGGTTACCGTCTCGGAAGCAATCGTCAAGGTTTACATTAACGGTGACAATGAACCTCTTTGGTCGGTTGGCGAGGGAGCCGGTCCCGTCAATGCGCTCGACAGGGCGTTGCGCAAGGACTTGGGGCGGTACCAGAAACACATCGATGGTGTCGAGCTTGTCGACTACAAGGTGCGTATCCTCACGGGCGGCACTGAGGCCGTGACGCGCGTGCTGGTCGAGAGCCACGATACGACGACTGGTGCGCGCTGGTTCACCGTCGGCGTCTCGCCCAATATCATAGATGCGAGTTTTGAAGCTTTGCTCGACTCGATCAACTACAAGCTGATGAAGGATAACGCGCGGGCCGCGTAGCCGGGTGACGGCTATCAGTGCACACCGCCCATCAGCTTCTTGACCCAAGGCACGAGCGCCAGCAGCAACAGCGTCGTGACCCCGACGAGGATCGCCTGCTGCAAGAAGAAAGAGGAAAGGCCTTCGGCGTCACTCGCGGTAAAGCCGCTGCCAAGCACGCCTGCAAGTTTGTTGCCCCAGGCGACTGCTAGGAACCAAACGCCCAGCATAAGCCCCACGAAACGCATGGGAGCCAGCTTCGTCATGGTGCTTAGGCCCACAGGGCTCAAAAACAGCTCACCAATGGTCTGGAGCAAAAAGAGCCCAATGAGCCACAACGGGCTAATGCGGCCCTCAGCCGTTAGAAGAGCTGCTGGAACCATGAGCAAGAACGACAGGCCGAGGAAGAACAGGCCGATGACGAACTTCATGGGGCTTGAAGGTTGGTTTGGTCCAAGGCGGGTCCAGGCGCTCGCAAAGAGGGGCACCAGGAGGATGACGAACAGCGGGTTGAGCGACTGGAACCAGGAAGACGGGAAGGCAAAGCCGAGGATCTCAGTGCGCGTCAGTTGATCGGCAAAGAGTGCGATGGTGGTCCCGGTTTGCTCGAAGATCGCCCAGAAAATCATGGCGGCGATGAAGAACACGAAGACAGCCGCTATGCGCTTTGAATCGAGATCGCCGCGCGAGGCAAACCAGACAATGGCGGCGATGGGAACGAGCAGGTAGATGGCGCGGAGAGCTTCAAAGCCGGGTTGATCGGACAACACGGGGACGCCCATGATGGCCGCTGTGCCGAGGATCACGAGCGCGATCATGCCCAAGCCCGTTGCCGGGATGGAGGGCTGGCGCCCGACGTGCTCCAGACGTTTGCCCTGTAGCAAGTAGACGATAAGGCCGAGCGTCATGCCCACGCCTGCTGCGCCGAAACCCCAGTGCCAACTTTGCGCCGGGTCGAAGCCCCATCCTACAAGCCACTCCTTGAAGAGGGAGCTTTGCGCTAGAAAGCCCGTTATCAACGGGGCAGCGAGCGCGCCGATGTTTATTCCCATGTAGAAGATGGAAAAGCCGGCATCGCGACGCTCATCGGTTTTGCCGTATAGCCCTCCGACCATGGCGCTGATGTTGGGCTTGAACAGCCCGGTGCCGAGCGCGACGAGTCCAAGACCTGCATAGAATGCAGTCAGCGAGTTGACGGCCAGCGTGAAGTGGCCAAAGGCGATGATCGATCCACCAATGAGAACGGAGCGTCGCGCACCTAAGTAGCGGTCGGCGATGAAGCCGCCGGGGATGGAGAGCATATAAACGGCCATCGTGTAGTTGCCGTAGATGCGTGCCGCTTCCGCGGTCGATAGGCCCAAGCCACCTGCTGCTGCCGGGGCGACGATGAACAGCACCAGCAACGCGCGCATGCCGTAATAGGAAAAACGCTCCCACAACTCGGTGAAGAATAGCGTCGCAAGTCCGCGCGGCTGTCCCGCAAAGCCGCGTGCGCTTGAGCCATTCGTAGAAGGAGCCTCAGGCTTGACGGCGGCGGCCGGTTTGGGGGGGTGGAGTGTGGGCATCTTTGACTTGGCAATTTTCAGGTTCAGATAAGAGGCAAAGGCGCGCCCCGTATCTGCATGCCTATTTATGCTCGAGCAGCTTCTTCGCGGCCGCTTCGGGGGAAAGATCGCCGGTGAGCACTTGATCGGAGAGGGTATCGAGCCCCTCGTTGCCTCCATGACGCACGCGCTCTGCTACGATATCGGCAGCCGCGCGGGCGATCAGGTAGCGCGCGCGGCGCCGGCGCCTTACCGCGGCACCTTCCGCTTTAACATCGCTGCCGATGGTATTCATTGCCTGCACGAGTTCCAGCACGCCTTCGCCCGTTATCGCTGTCGTTTTGAGGACAGGGACCTTTCCTACGGAGGAGGCACGAATGGACAGCGCGCCAATAAGCTGATGCAGCGTCAGCTCAGCACCTGGTCTGTCACCCTTGTTGACCACGAGAATGTCGGCGATCTCCAACAGCCCGGACTTCATGGCCTGAATGTCGTCACCCAGTCCTGGAGCTAAGACAACCACACGCACATCAGCCACCTCGGCGACGTCAATCTCGCTTTGTCCGGTGCCGACCGTCTCCAATAGAATGAGGTCACGCCCTGCCGCGTCGAATGCGTCGATGACCCGCACGGCAGCGGGCGATAGTCCGCCGAGGTAACCACGGCTTGCCAACGAGCGCATAAACACGCCCTCGTCGTCGAGCGCCGCCGTCATGCGAATGCGGTCACCTAATATTGCTCCCCCTGACACGGGGCTCGACGGATCGACGGCAATAACGCCGATGGTGAGGTCCTGGGCGCGCAGCTGGACGATCACGGAATTGACGAGCGTCGATTTGCCGGCACCTGGCGGGCCCGTGAATCCGACAACGAGGGCGTTGCCGAGATGCGGCTGCATTGCCTTCAGAAGGGGAGGGGCAGAAGGCGACAGGCGCTCCAGCTCGGTGATGACGGTAGCAATGGCGCGCCGTTCTCCACTGCGCATCCGGTCAACGAGATTTTGCGCGTCCGTTTCCGCGGAGGCAGCCTCCGCTGGTGTCTTGCTCTTGGGCCTAGTCATCTGCGGCTGATACGCGGAAGAGAAGGCCCATGCAAGTTGGCTGCAGGCACTCTCCCCAACGATGGACCGTGAGCGAAGGGTTAATTCCTTGCAATACCGCTATGCGCTAGGGCGCTGGGCAGGTCAAGTATCGTCCTTATTCTCACCCTTCTGTTTTCTATTTCCTTTCCCTTAGCCGACATTCCCCGGATGACACTGCATCGATGATGGAGTGCGCCAATTTCCGTTCCTCGAAGCAGGAACTGCGGTAATCAGACCCTCACTTGCCGCCACTGTGGCTGGCGAGCGTCAAGTCTGGCCGTTTGGTGTT
>JAAERO010000189.1 GCA_024230315.1 Hyphomicrobium sp. | reverse complement strand
CTCAACGGCGTTGATCCCCAAGCTTGGCTCACCGACACGCTGGCCCGCATCGCCGATCACAAAATCAATCGTATCGACGAATTGCTTCCCTGGCGATATGCTGAAAATAGCTGAGTAACGACGGTGGCCGGACGCTTACGGACTACTTGGGGAATGTCGGATTAAGCGTTTTAGCCTAGGAGCGCCCCGCTTTTCTCCGCTCAAACACGAGAGCGAGCTGCGCAAAATCCTTCACGCTGACGTCCTCGGCACGCAAGTTTCCTGCAATGCCAGCGACATCGAGCAACTCTTCGGGTACGGGCACGAGCTGCTTGAGGCTCGTGCGCAGCATTTTGCGCCGTTGTCCGAAGGCGGCCGCAGTCACCTTGCCTAGAACAATTGCCGAGCAAGGGGGCGAGGGTTGCTGACGCGTTATGAACTCAACGACAGCCGAGGAAATTTTCGGGGGTGGTGTGAAGACTTCTGGCGGCAACGTCATGGCTGTACGGACCTTGGTCCGCCATTGCGAGAGCACGGAGAGGCGGCCATAGGTCTTCGTTCCTGGTGTGGCCACGATCCGATCAGCCACCTCCTTTTGAAACATGAGAACCATGCGGTCGTAGCAGGGCGGCCAAGGGTCTGTTTCAAGCCAGCCGACAAGGAGGCGTGTGGCGACCGCGTAGGGCAGGTTGGCTGCGATGGTCGCCTTACCAACCTTCTCTGCCGCAAGGAGCCGCGTCCAATTGGCGTTGAGCGCGTCGCCAAAGTGCACCTTGAGCCGTCCGGGATAGCGAGCCGCAATCATATCAAGCGCAGGAGCGCAGCGCTTATCGACTTCAAATGCGATGACGCGTGCCGCCCCCTCCATGAAGAGGGCACGTGTGAGCCCCCCCGGACCTGGTCCCACTTCGACGACAGTGCAGCCCTTTAGTGGACCGGCCGTTCGCGCGATACGGCGGGTGACATTAAGGTCGAGGATAAAGTTCTGGCCGAGGCTCTTCTTGGAGGTAAGCCCAAGCGAGGCGATGACTTCGCGCAGGGTCGGCAGACCATCGGGGCTCGCGCCCGTGCCCGTCTCGCGGCTGTCGTTAGTACTCATCCTGGCGCAGATGCGGCACGGGCGGTGGCAATTTGGGCTGCAAGTCTTAGACACTCGATAAAGCTTTGCGGTGAGGCACACGCTTGCGCGGCAATGTCAAAGGCTGTGCCGTGGTCTGGAGACGTGCGCACAAAGGGCAGCCCCAGCGTGGCGTTGACGCCGCGGTCGAAGGCGATCGTCTTGAATGGGATCAGCGCCTGGTCATGGTACATGGCAATCACCGCATCATAGCTGGCTCGGACGCCCGAGTGAAACAAGGTATCCGCCGGGTGCGGACCCGTGAGCGAAAATCCCTCCCTGCGCAATTCAGCGATTGCCGGCGCGATAACATTGCGTTCCTCGTCGCCCATGGTGCCTTCCTCACCTGCGTGCGGGTTAAGGCCGGTTACCACAACGCGCGGCGAGGCAATGACGAAGTCGCGCTTCAGTGCCTCAAACGTGATGCGTGCCGTATCCATGATCGCCTCCCGTGTGACCGCCTTGGGGACATCGGAAAGAGGGATGTGGACCGTGAGCGGAACGACACGCAGCTCTTCACTCGACAGCATCATGACGGGGCGGAAACGTTGCTCGACAAAATGGCGCTGTGCAAGTGCGGCCAGAAATTCGGTGTGGCCCCGATAGGCAAATCCGGAGGAGGCGAGGACGCTCTTTGCGATCGGGTTGGTGACCAGGGCCATTGCCTCACCGCCGATAACGGCTGCAGTTGCCTGTTCGATGGCGGCGATGACGGCAGCGACATTAGCGGGATTGGGCACGCCCGGCGTAACGGGCGCGGCAAGGGAGACGGGCCGGACGGGAAGGGCGCTAGTAAATACGTTGACCGCCTCTGATAGGGATCCAATAATCTGCGGCCTCGCCGCAAGACCCATTAGGCGGATGCGCTGGAGAAGGGTATTGGGGTCAGCAAAGAGCACGAATGGGGGAAGATTGTGCGCATCCCGCTCTGCCCATGCCTTGAGACATATCTCCAGACCAATCCCGGCCGGGTCGCCCATGCTGACTGCGATCGGCATCCCAACCCGGCGCCTGGACGTCGTGCCCATTAGCGATACTCGATTAGAGCGTCCTGGCGCAGGTCCTTGAGATGGCGTTTGGCGAGAATCTCGAACTCCTTCTGCTGGAGCTGGTTCTTCGCTGACGCGCGCTTTTTCTCTCGTGCTGGAACGACCTTGCGGCCGCAAACCGCCCACAACTCCACGCCGCCCTCGCCGACGCTCGGGGGTAACATCTCGTCATCGCGTGCGCTCAACAAGAGGGTGCGCGTGGGCTCAGGGATGCTTGATGGCGAACGCAGACCCAGGTTCTGGAACCGGGCGCCTGCTATGCCCGTAGCGAGCGACGATGTACCTTTGCAGTCCTTGAACTTCGCGCGCATAAGCTCTGCATCGCGCAGCCGTCCCGCCACTTGTTTCTGGTCGAGCTTCGTCGGCATTGTCAGCAAAATCCGATGGATGCGCAACTCAATGTCGTCGCTGCCTGCGACATTGGCAATCATAACGTTCAGTCCGCGCATTGCGTTCTGGATCTGACTGCCGAAACGCCGGCGGATGACGTTATTCCATGACATCGATGCCTTGATCCGCTCCTTCATCGCATCGACGGTGCTCCCCATCTTCGCGAAATTCTGGGTTAGCTGCTTGACTGTCACCTTATTGCGCTTGGCCATTCCGGCGATGGCGCGGTTCACGTCCGCATCGGACGCCAGCGCATTGTGGCGCATGGCTTCCTGCAATTTCAAACGCTCATCCACGAGCTGTTTCAATGCGGCTTTGCGCGAGGGCAAGGAGGATTTACGTGCACTTTTAAGGGCCTGCTTTTGCAGTCTGAGGCCGAAGGCCTTCTTGCGGCCTTCGAAAATCTTGATGATCTCTTCTTTCGACTTACCCTCGTTTGCTTTGATCGTCTCGTCGAGAAGGGCCTTCAATCGTGCGGTGGTTTTAGGATCCTTGATGAGACGCTTAAAGGCAGCTTGCACTTTAGGATTGATGTCTGCGCCCATAGCCATGAGGCGACGACGATGTTGGACTTCGTAACCGGTAATCGGTTCGTCATTGACGAGCGCAACGATGGATTGGTTCGCGTTGGATGAGCGAGGACGCTTCCGCTGCGGCTTACTGGCAGCCGATCGCGTCGCAGCGGAGTCCTTAGCGTTGTTGGTTTGCTTGGACGGTGCCGCCGACGATGTTGAACCGCCACCGGGCGAGGCGCCCTGCGCGCGCGCCGAGACGCCTCCAGTCGGCGGTGCTACGGCGAACACAAGGCTCACGGCGAGAAGGGCATAAGTTCGCCATGCCAGAGACTGGCGTGGACCGCAGCGCTGTGGCGTAAATTTCATCGTGTACGTCTTTTGGGTTTGTGGCTCGTTTCGCAGTGAGCAGCTTTGAATAACGTGAGAGATTCTTAAGCCCCCGGCTCGCGTCTGCATCACGTTATCCACACGAACCGTGGCGGAGCCGTGGCATCAGGCGGCTGGGCGGTGTGTTGGGAGGCCGATGTGCGGCGCCCAACCGCCATCACCCTCCAGATTGTTGCTCGGAGAAGGCGTAATCAAGCGCATCGGTCTTATAGCCAAACTCGCCGATATGCTTCAGCTCAAAACGGAGCATCAAAGTTTTGCCGTCCGCAATTTCATCATTCTCAAAGCGGTTGTCCGTGTACTGGGCGGTGAGAACGAAGCATTCGTCCGCATAGCGTACCTGGACCAAGTTTTGCAGCATCTCACCCTGGTCGATGTCATAGCGCAGCCCACCCCTTACACTCCAGTGCTCGGTGATAGCCATGTTCAGGGATGCGAGCACATCCTGCTGTGCATCCGTGAAGCCAGCAGCCAGGGCGTTTGCTTCGTATGAGTACGTTCCGGTCGCATAGAAGGGGCCGTATCCTACAATCGCCGTCGTGTCCTGGCGCCGCAAGGCAAGGTCGTCCACATCAAAGCGACTTTGAGAAATTATTCGGAAGAAATCCGACGGCGCCACGTAAGCACCCAGCACGTAGTCGGAGCGGTCCGTCTCCAAACCATTGGTCGGCGTGAAGACAGGGTTGCCTTCTTGGTCAAAGCCGGGATTGGCATAGGGGTTGTCGCCTGAGAGGTGGAAACTCTGCCCGCCCAGGATTCGTACATACCCGCCGGAATTAGCCTGGAACGTGTACTGCACGCCGACGTTGGCGCGCGATCCCGTCTCGATGCGGTCGTAACCTGAGAATTTCGTCGTCTCAAAGAGGTTTGTGTCATCGAAGACAAGACTTTGCGCATCCTCGTCCGGCAGATCGCGTTGCCTAACGCTGTTCTGACGGCCAATGATTTGACCGATGGGCTCGATAACGTGCGAACCATGACTGGAATTGGCCACCCAGGGATAAGCCACTGTCACGCCGCCAAAGGCGAGCCCGCGCGCCAGCGATGTGCTGCCGTCAACGATCGCCCCCGATCCCGACGACCCCGCCTGCGGATCGTTGTAATCCTTGAGTTGGTAAATGTCGCCGCGCAATTCACCGAACGGCGTATACGTGATGCCGATATGATCCGTCAGGCGTTTGCGCCATTTGACCTCAGTCACAATGCGATTCAGGCTCTCCTGGCCGGAGCCTACGTCCTCGTTATCGCGCGACAAGCTCAGGACGTTGGTATTCCAACGCAGCTCGCCGCCGAGAACTGGGTCGGCCGCCACGTAGTTGTAGTCAATAACGGGATGTATCCACGAGTCGGACTCGGGTTGGTCGTTGAGTAAAAGCCCGCCCAGTTGATAGACGTTCAAGCCGAAATAGTTGCGTTCCGATTGGCCAATAAGGAATCCGCGGTTCACGCGGTCCGTCAACAGGATGTTGTCGAGCTTATAGAAACGGCGAAAAGCGTCATCACTTTCGATCGTGACATCCCAACCTGTTTTCCACCAGCTCGACAGGGAGAATAGGCCCTTCGTCTCGATGCTGCCTCTCCAGCCATCGAACTTGTCCCGGTCCGTGATGTCACTAGGCAGCTGTCCGGCGTCCTGATCGATGCCGGCAAGCTTCACGTGGTACTGCCCATTAGCCAGACGGTGGCGCCAGTCACCCTGCCACAGCACACCCTGGCGGGTCATATATTTGGGATAGAAGGTGAAGTCGTAATTGGGTGCGAGCGCAAAGTAGTAGGGGACCGTCGTGCTAAAGCCAAATGCGTCTGAGGTGCCCACTTCCGGCATTAAGAAACCCGACTTACGTTTCACGGATGGATCGGCATGCTGGAAGTAGGGGGTGTAGAGGACCGGCACGCCAAAAACTTCAAACTGTGCGTCGTAATATGTGATGCTCGCGTCCTGCTGATTGTGCACCACGCGTGCGGCGCTGATGCACCATAACGGTGGCATTCCACCCTGGCTCTTACAGGGCGTGAAGCGACCATTGATGAACTCAGTGACGTTGCCTTCGCGACGTATTGCGCGCTCTGCTGCAATACGTGAATCGTCCTTAGCGACGATGCTCAACGATTGAACGAACCCATCCCGGAAGTCGTCAGTCAGAGTGTAGCGATCTGCTCGCAGAATATTCCCGTTGGGCTCCTTAACCGTGACGTTGCCGACAGCGGTCAGCGTTCCCGCCGACTGATTATAAACGACTTCATCGGAGGTCAGGATGTAGTTGTTGTAGAAGATCTCGACGTTGCCGCGCGCGGTGACGCTATCCCCGTCAGTGTCGTAGATGAACTTGTCGGCCTGCAAATAGAGCGGCTGCGATCGATCAATATTGACCTGGGGAGAAATATTAGTATCGCCGAATGAGCTATCCGAAGGGGTCTTAGGCGCGAGAACGCTGGGATCTTGGGCCAAAGCCTGCCCGCCGCCAAATGCGAAGAGCGCAACAAGAATCGCGAACACAGCCAGACGCTCCCGGCCAGCAACCTCTCGGCGCCGGCAAGGACCGCGTGACCTTCCGCAACCCTCATGCGGTGTCCGCGTATGACGCATCACTCAGCCATCCTCCTGATGCAAAAGCACAAAAGCCGAGACAACGATAACCAAGACAATGGGCAACCAGATCGCCGCCCAGGCAGGCACCAATCCAGCCACTCCGATCTGTCGGGAGACTTCTGCGAATAGAAAAAAGCCTAAACCCCCCGCCAAACCTAGGATAATCATAGTCTGAATGCCGCCGGAGCGGAATGACCGCAACGACACAGTGGCCGCTAAAAGGACCATCGCTACGCACAACATTGGACGGGATAAAAGAGATTCGTACTGGACTCGCAACCGACTGGCCGAAAGCTTAGCTTTTTCCGCGACTTCTATAAGGCCTGGAAATTCCCAAAATGACATTGAGGCTAGGGTGCCGAGCGCGTCGGTAACACGCTCCGGTGTCAGATAGGTGGACAGTAGATATTTTTCGAACTTTTTGGGCTCCTGTCCGATCCTGGCGACCCAGGCATCCTTGATCTCCCAAAAACCAGCGCGCAAGTGCGCGCTTGCCCCATCGACGCGCTCTACAAAGCGGCCGCCTTTATCAAAAACGAACACCGTCACGCCTGTCAGCGTCAGGCCTCGATTGGAGGCGAGTGCAGCGCTGATCACCGACTGGCCGTCGGCGCCATTCTGGCGCAGCCATGATCCGCCCGATTTCGAACGTAACAGGTTGGTTTCCCGGCCAAAAGTCTTCGCGTAGACAGCCTCGGACTTGCTCCGTGCGCTTGCGGCCATGGGATTGAATACAGCCATGCCAAACGTTCCAACAAGGACCGCTACAATCAGGCCGGGGAAAAGAAACTGCCATACCGACATGCCGCCAGCCCGCATCACCGTGAGTTCGCTCTTGCGGCCAAGCATCAGGAGCGTCCCGATGCTGCCGACGAGCACTGCGAAGGCGACGAGATACTCCGCGTAGGCTGGCAATCTCAACAACCCAATGTAGGCCACGGCCCACATGGAGGCCCCCCCGTACTTGCCCGACCGGCGCAGCAGCTCCACCAAATCGATCATGTAGACCAGAAGAGAACAAAGTAGGAATGTAAGCAGTATCGCTACGAAAAACCGTCGAGCGACGTACCGGGTCAGGATGCTGCCTTGAATCATCGTGGATCAGCTCCGCGACTAGGGGAGGGGAGCTGGCGGAGCGTGGCCGGGCTGCTTTTTCCCCAAACACGAATAGTTGGAAGTTTTCGTAACCACCTTGCAATTGCTTCGAACAGATTTCCAACGAAGGCTGGTGCGGCCAGCTCACGTGTGGGTTTGCTCATGAGCCATAACGCAACGCCGGCCGCCCCAATTGGCACTACGTAGAGCAGCGGGGCCATGGCTGTTTCAACGGAAACGATGTTGTTAAGGGCGAGGCCTGCGACGCGTGCGCTCACTGCTATGACGAACGCGGCCACGACGTAGTGCATTCGATTCTGGCGCGTGCTCTGGGCTTGCCCAACCCAGGCCAGCGCAATCAATGCAAATGCGAGTGGGTAGAGCGGGCTGGAAAAGCGCTCATGCACCTCGGACCAGAAGCGTCCTGGCGCATGCCGGTACCTCTTGCTCGTCGGTTCCGGATTAAGAAGCTCGCCCAGGTAGCGTTCACGCGTTTTTAAATCGAGATTGTTGCCCTCCAATTTGCGTTCGAACTGCGCGAGATCGACCGCATACTTATCGAACGCGATCACCTGGGCGGGTTCGTCTCCGGCCATGCGACGCAAAATATGACCATCGGTCATAACCAGGTAGCTGGACGCCCCTTGCTTTACGATCACGCCCCGGTCCGCCAAGTAGGATTGGGTCTGCCTCTTATCCCGCGTGTCGTGCATGATGAGGCCCAAGAGTTCACCGGTGGGGGCGCGCTCCCGGATGTGAAAGGTCAAACCGCGTTCCGGACTAGAAAAGCGGCCCGGTTGAATGACCTGGGTCAACAGGTCGGTGCGTACCTGGACGACGTATTCGCGTAACAGCCTAAAACTCCACGGCATGGCAGCGTGGTTGACGAAAGCCACGGCCATGGCAACGAGTGCTGCAAGCAGAAGGATCGGTTTGGCCGGTGTCCAGATGGTTGCACCCGATGCGGTCAACACGATCAGCTCACTGTCGCTGTTAAGACGGTTGAGCGTGTGGATAGTCGCAATCAGCAAAGCAAATGGTGCAATAATCGCCATCAAACCCGGCAGGGCTAGCGTGGTCATCTTGAGCAACATCCACGTATCTTGACCCTGCGACGTCACGACATTGAGCTGCTTGAGTGCAAGCGCAACCCAAACAATGCCCGACAGGGAAAGGAGGATGATCAGCAGTGCTCCGCCGGCCTGCCGAAAGACATACCTTTCGAAGATTGTCATCGCATCCGACGAGGTGAAATGGGGCTCTCCGTCATTGCGAGCCCTGAATCGGTCCCAGGTTTCAAAGTCCCATAGCAGCGTGGCAAAAGTTCGGCCCATGAACAGACATTCGGCCGTCGACTAACAGGCTTGGTGCTAGAAAGCCACGAGCGCGAACGTAGGGGGAACATTTATGCTCATCAGATTCACAAAAATTCGTGCTTTTCGCTGGCTCTGGTTGCAACTGTGCCGTGACTACCGTAGCTCGGGATACGACGCGACCGTCGTACTCTCCCTGCCTGCATGCGAGGTTCGGGGTCTTCCGTTCTTCGGTAACGGAAGCAGTCGCGCGGATATGTCATCCGCGAACGCCCCCGCTCATGCCTCCTATCAGGCAGCCAACCGGAAGATTGCCACCTGGGAGCCCACCCGATGTCAGACCGCCCTGAGATTGTTTTTGCCCCTCTAGGGGCCGACCCGGAAGCGATGTGCGTTGTCCTTGCTGACGACGACATGGCGCTGGGGGCTCGCGCCAAGGAGTTCGACTCCGGCTCGTGCGGTGCAATCTTGAAAGCGGCGGAGGCGGCACAGTTCAAGGGGAAGAAGAAGAGCACGGCCGAACTACTAGCGCCGCCGCGCATCGGCATCAGCCGCCTTTTGCTGTTTGGTATAGGTAAGGCTGCCGATCTGAAAGAAAGCGATTGGGTGATGCTTGGCGGCGCGATCGCGGGGGCTATCTCGGCGCGCAAGACAACAACAGCAAGCCTGATCGCTGACGTGACGAGCACGACCGGCGCGAAGGCGGAAACGATTGCGGCGCTTTTGGCCTTCGGCGCGGCGCTACGACTCTATGAGTTCAGAAAATACCAGACCAAAAAACGGAACGATGAAGAGAATGCGGCGCCTGGCGGGCTAAAGAAGCTCGTCATCCACTGCGCCAATCCAGAAAAAGTACGCACGGCGTTTGCCCGCTATGAAGCGGTCGCCAACGGCGTCGTAATCGCCCGCGATCTCGTCAATGAGCCAGCCAACGTGTTGGGGCCCATCGAATTCGCCGAGCGTGCGCGCGATCTGGAAAACGTAGGCGTGGAGGTCGAAATCCTCGATGCCGAGCAAATCATCGATCTGAAAATGGGGGCGCTGCTTGCTGTCGCTCAAGGCAGCGTACGACCCGCGCGCGTCGCCATCATGCAGTGGCACGGGGGAAAATCGAAACGCGCCAAGCCGCTGGCATTTGTCGGAAAGGGCGTGGTGTTCGACGCGGGCGGCATCTCCATCAAGCCGTCCTCGGGAATGGAGGACATGAAGGGTGACATGGGCGGGGCGGCCTGCGTCGTTGGGCTCATGCATGCGCTGGCCGAGCGCAAGGCTAACGTCAATGCTATCGGCATCATCGGGCTTGTGGAAAACATGCCTTCAGGTTCTGCGATGCGTCCGGGCGATATTGTAACATCGTACTCAGGCCAGACGGTCGAGGTGCTGAACACGGATGCGGAGGGGCGACTCGTTCTCGGCGATTTGATTTCGTACGTCGAGGAGCGATTTAAGCCGCGGCTCATTATCGATCTGGCAACGTTGACGGGCGCCATCATGGTGGCGCTGGGCAAAGAGTACGCTGGGCTGTTCGTCAACGACGACAAGCTTGCCGACGATCTGCTCGCTGCGGCTTTGACGACAGGGGAGAAGGTGTGGCGTATGCCCCTCGATAAGGCCTACGACAAAATGATCGAGTCCAAGAACGCCGACATCAAGAACTTGGGCGGACGTTGGGCGGGCGCCTGTACGGCGGCGGCCTTCCTGAAGTCCTTCGTGAAGGACACGCCTTGGGCGCACATCGATCTCGCGGGCACCGCGATGGACGCGCCCAAGTCAGACATCAGTCCGAGCTGGGGTTCGGGCTGGGGCGTGCGTCTACTCGACCGGTTCGTCGCTGACAAGTACGAGAAGTAGGCCTATGGCCGCGCTTTGAAGGCACAAATTGTAGCTGATTGGATCGCCACCTAACTTATTGATAATAAATACTCTTATATAAGATCTTTCCATAATATATATTATGCGAATGGGTACTAAGTAGCGAAGGTGCCGATCTGCGCGCCTGGAGCCGCTTTCGGGATCGTTCAGCAGCACCAAAACCGGTTCGTTAGCCACCTCCTTCACCATCCCGACCGCCTGACAACAGCGCCTCTTCGGCCTGGCGTACGCCCGTTGAGATGATCGCGGCATAGATTGCACTAACGAAACCTGAGAGCACATTCACACTGATGACGATACCGATGAGCCGTGCGCCGTCCTGGTTCACGAACACGCTCAGCGCGGTGACAATGAAGTCGTCGAAGGCTTGCTTGATTTGGAAGAGAAGCTCACTGGCCTGCTCTAACGTGGGCCGCGGTGGCATATCGAAGATGATCTTCCAGCCGATATCGGCGACACTGAGTGTCGCCAGAACGCCAAGAACGGTGAGCAATGCGAGCCCTGCCGAGAACAGAAACCCGAGCATCGCGGCAAGGCGGAAATAGCCCCAGCGCATAGGCAGGGCGTCGGCTTTGATCGATAAAAAACGTAACGCGCTGGCTCCGACATAGACGCAGACGCCGAAAAGGATGGCGACCCAGAAGAGCCGGTCGTGATCGGTGCCAGAAAATGTGAACAGCGCCGCAACGCCCGCCAGAACCCCTTTGAAGACGGCCTCCACCGACCCCACGATGCCTGTGAAGATCGCCCTGCGTTTTATGGCGCCTGCAAAGTAGAACGGCAGCTCGTAGCGCAATCTCGCCACTTCAAGCCGCAGCCCCAGTAGAAAACTCAAGCCAGCGGTCGCACCGGCGAAAATGAACGGGTAGCGATACCCCAACGCAGCAACGCCTGCGACGGCCGCCAGTTCGGCTGCCATGATGAAGGCATTGACGAGGATGCGCATCACGATCATATCGCCCCGGGATCGGCTGGCGTTTCTAAAGATGCCTTCCCCCGTCTGAGGCGTACCTTATCGGAGAGCAATGCTGGTGGACAACAACGGTGCAAAGAAGACCTTCCCCGATCTGCTCGCCGTCATGGCGGCGCTGCGTACGCCCGGCACAGGTTGTCCGTGGGACCTTGAGCAGACGTTCGCGACGATCGCGCCCTACACGATCGAGGAAGCCTACGAGGTGGCCGACGCAATCCAGCACGATGATATCGCCGGACTCAAGGACGAGCTGGGCGATCTTTTGCTCCAGGTTGTCTATCACGCCCGCATGGCGCAAGAGCAAGACGCGTTCGCATTTGACGACGTCGTGGACGCCATAACGCGCAAAATGATCCGCCGCCACCCGCACGTGTTTGGCACGGCCGAGGAGCGCGCCGCCGGTGCCGCGCCCGGTTTCTGGGATCGCATCAAGGCTCAGGAGAAAGGTGAGGAAGCTTCCACTGGGAGCCTGCTTGACGAAGTGCCAGCCGCCCTGCCCGCACTTACGCGTGCCATCAAGTTGCAGAACAAAGCCGCAAAGGTCGGGTTCGACTGGCCCACACTATCCCCGGTTCTCGCCAAGCTCAAAGAAGAGTGGGCGGAGTTGGAAGACGCAATCGCGAAAAGCGCCGCAGAATCGGAGACCAGCGCTCGGGCCATCGATGAAGAGTTCGGTGACCTCTTGTTTGTCGTCGCCAACCTTGCGCGCCACTTGAAGCTCGATCCAGAAGCAAGTTTGCGCGCTGCGAACCAAAAGTTTGTCCGTCGCTTTCGGTACATCGAAGAGCGCCTTGCCGCCGACGGCCGCGCGCCATCGGACTCGGACCTTGCAGAAATGGACGCGCTCTGGGACGATGCAAAGGCTAAGGAACGCGGGCATTAATGCCCTATCATGCTTTCACCGGCATGAGCACTTTTAGCTCCGCCCCTGCCCGTCGAACCAGTGCAAGCAGGCGCTGCTTTTTCTCCCCGGCGATACGCACGCGCGTACGCACAGCGCCCGCCTCCATCGCTTCGCGTTCCAGCACTTGCGCCTCTTCGTAAAGCCAGTTCACAAGCTGCCCTTCCTGCGCCGGGATCATTAGGTCCAGGATTTCATCATTGCGCCCCAGCCGGGCATCGATGGCAGCGAGCAGATCATCCATACCCTCACTTCTCGTCGCGGAGACGAGGACGGGCCGCGCCTCGGGCCATTGCGCGGCACTCCTGGCCTCGTCGCGCGTGACAGGGCTCAGGAGATCAATTTTGTTCCACACCTCCAGGATGTGGCTATTGGCCGGCTCCGTATCGATACCCAGGTCGCTCAGTACCGTCTCCACATCGCGCGCCTGCATCTGCGTTTCAACGTGCGAGATGTCACGCACGTGCAAAATCAGATCGGCCTCGACCACCTCTTCCAACGTGGCACGGAAGGCGGCGATGAGTGTCGTTGGCAGGTCGGAGATGAAGCCGACAGTGTCCGATAGAATGATGCGGCGTCCGCTCTTTAAGCGCACTTCACGCATAGTTGGATCGAGCGTGGCGAACACCTGCTGCTTGGCAAACACGTCAGCGCCAGTGATGCAATTGAACAGCGTCGACTTGCCCGCGTCGGTGTAGCCAACGATTGCGACGACGGGGTAGGGTACGCGACGACGGCCCTTGCGATGCAATTCGCGGGTCCTGACGACAACCTCCAGGTCTTTGCGGATCGCCGTGATGCGCGCATCGATCATGCGCCGGTCGAGCTCAATCTGCGCTTCACCAGGGCCGCCGAGAAACCCATAACCGCCGCGCTGGCGCTCCAAATGGGTCCAGGTGCGCACCAAACGGCTCTTTTGGTACGAAAGATGCGCCAATTCGACTTGCAGTCGCCCCTCTCGTGTGCGCGCTCGCCTGCCGAAGATCTCCAAAATTAGGCTTGTACGATCGATAACCTTTGCGCTCCACGCCCGTTCCAAGTTGCGCTGCTGTATCGGCGTCAGCGGATGGTCGATGATAATGAGTGCTATTTCGTGTGCGGTGACGAAAGCACCAACCGCCTCGACCTTGCCTGAGCCGAACAGGGTGGCCGGCCGCGGGGTTGGCACAGGAACAATCTGGCTTTCGATGACTTGGAGATCGATCGCTTCAGCGAGCCCAGTGGTCTCTATCAACCGATTTTGCGGCGAATGCACAAGTTCGCCCTGGCGGTCACTGCCTTCGCTATTATCGGAGCGTGTACGCGATATTTGCTTCAAGTCGGGCACGAGAACGAGTGCGTGCACGCCGCCGGCGCCATGATGCGCCCGCTGTTCCTTTTGGGGGACCTCCCCAATGTCAGCGCGTTCGTCGATTGCCGTTGCCGCTCGGTTAGATCTCGGTCGTCTCCGTATCCATCAGATGGACGGGCTGCCCGGGCATGATGGTCGAGATCGCATGCTTATATACGAGCTGCGAGTGATCGTCCCGACGCAACAGCACGCAAAAGTTGTCGAACCAGCTCACGATCCCTTGGAGCTTCACACCGTTGATCAGAAAGATTGTGAGTGGGGTCTTGTTCTTTCTCACGTGGTTCAGGAACGTGTCCTGAAGGTTCTGGACTCGGTCTGCACCCATGGACTTCTTTCGCCTTTTTTAGGTCTGCTTTGGGGTACTCCGGCCGCCATTTCGAGCGATCCGAGTGGGTATTATGTTATAGCTATAATTTCGCACTGCACTACCGCTAGGTATACCAGTTTTCCTTCATAGATGAAGCCGTTCAGCTGACTGAAATCGCGGCAAATTGATGAAATTTCGACCGAAGTGTTCGCGTGATGGGACCAGGCTTGCCATCGCCAATCGTCACGCCGTCGATGCGCACCACCGGCATCACCGTATTGCTGGCGGAGGTAATGAAAGCCTCGCGTGCCGACTGGGCTTCCGTCAACCGAAATGGCCGCTCCATGAACGAAATTCCCTCTTTGGCAAGCCCTTCAATCAAAGTGGCTCGCGTGACCCCAGAGAGAATATCGGGGCCGATTTGGCGCGTTATGACAGCTCCCCCATCGAGCACGATCCAGGCGTTACTCGATGCGCCCTCTGTCACGAAGCCGTTGCCATCTACGAACCATGCCTCATGTGCGCCGTCATTGCGCGCGGCTTCCTTGGCAAGGCAGGCCGGCAGCAGCATGACCGTCTTGATGTTGCAGCGACGCCAGCGAATGTCGGGCAGCGATTTGACGGCGATGCCCCGTACCGCTTGCGCTTCTAACAGATCTGGCGCGCGAGGCCACGCGATGCATACCACCGTGCGTTCTATCTCGGGAGATGGAAATGGGAAATCGCGCGGGGCCGTCCCGCGCGTTACCTGCAGATAGAGAAGGCCATTGCGAACACGATTGCGGCGGACTGTCTCGCGCATGATGTGCGCGAGCGCGGCCATGCTCATGGGTTCGGGAATTGCCAGCTCGGCAAGTGAGCGGCCAAGCCGGGCCAGATGAGGCCCCTCGTCGACGAGAGCACCCTCGCGCACCTCGCAAACCTCGTAAACGCCGTCGGCGAACTGGAATCCGCGATCCTCTACGTGCACGCAGGCTTGTGCGTACGGCAGGTAGCGGCCGTTGACGTAAACAATGCGGCTCACGAAGCCCTCAAAAGATAAGCTGCGGCAGACGTAACCGTCTCAACGCATGCGTCACGCCTGGCGCAATTCCGCATTACGATGTTCAGACGAGACGCCAAGCGCACGTAGCTTACGGTGGAGCGCGGAGCGCTCCATTCCGACGAACTCTGCGGTGCGTGAGATATTCCCGCCGAAGCGGTTGATCTGCGCCAATAGATATTCACGCTCGAAGATCTCGCGTGCCTCGCGGAGCGGCAGCGACATGAGGTGTTCGGAACCGCCGTCGACGGGCAGCGGTACGTTGGAGCCGATCTCATCGGGCAGCATATCGGCGGTAATGACGGCGTCGGGCTCGCCGCCAGCCAAGATCATGAGGCGTTCGATGTTGTTTCGCAGCTCGCGCACGTTTCCCGGCCAGTCGTGGGCTTGCAGAATGGCGATCGCATCCTCGCCGATATGGCGCGGCGCAAGACCCGAGGCGGTACTGAGTTGCCCAACGAAAAACTGAATGAGTTCAGGAATGTCCTCGCGTCGCTCAGCCAATCCGGGTACGCGCAATGGCACCACGTTGAGTCGGTGATAGAGGTCCTCCCGGAATCGTCCCTCGCTGATCTCGCGTTCCAGATCTCGGCTGGTCGAGGAAATGATCCGCACGTCGACAGCGACCTTCTGTGAGCCGCCGATGCGCAAGAACTTTTGTTCGACGAGAACCCGCAAGACCTTGCCCTGCGTCTCGACGGGCATGTCTGCGACTTCATCGATATAGAGCGTGCCGCCGTGCGCCTCTTCAAGCGCGCCCACCTTGCGGGGGCCGCCGGTGCGGTCCTCGGTGCCAAACAGCTCCTCCTCCACGCGATCCGGCGCCATTGCAGCGGCGTTGAGCACCTCGAATGGCGATTCTGCGCGGGCTGACTTCATGTGGATGGCGCGGGCTGCGAGCTCCTTGCCCGAGCCAGACGCGCCACGGATCAGAATGCGGCTATTGGTCGGCGCAACACGATCGATGGCATTGCGGAGCTGGTTGATTGCGGACGACTTTCCGACCATGTCGGCGCTGAAGGTGGAGCGCTCCCTCAACTCGCGCAACTCACGTCTCAATTGAAACGCTTCCAATGCGCGCAGCGTGACCAGGATCAAGCGGTCGGCCTTGAACGGTTTTTCTATGTAGTCATATGCACCGCGCTTAATCGCAGTGACAGCCGTTTCGATATTGCCGTGACCTGAGATGATGATGACGGGGAGATCGGGGTACGTGCGCTTGATCAGGGACAAGACCTCAAGTCCGTCAAGGCGGCTGCCTTGTAGCCAGATGTCGAGTATGACGAGTTGCGGACGGCGTTCCTCGATTGCTTGCAGGGCTTCGTCACTGTCGCGCGCAAGCCGTGTCTGGTGACTCTCGTCTTCCAGAATGCCGGCCACGAGTTCACGAATGTCGGCCTCGTCGTCGACGATGAGGATGTCTGATGCCATCGTTCACTCCTTGGGTCGGTATCACAAAGGCCTACTCGGCCGGTGCTGGTGGCGGTGTGGTCGCGGTCGGAGGTTGGCGATGAGCAACCCCCGGTTCGTGCTTGCAGGGCAAGGTGATGCGTACGAGTGCGCCGCGCGTACGCTCGGTGCCCGGAGGGGCGTCTTCCAGCGCTAACGTGCCGCCGTGCTGCTCTGTTATCTTTTGGACCATCGCAAGGCCGAGACCTGTGCCCTTGCTACCCTTCGTGGTGACGTAGGGCTCCAGCAGTCTTGAACGATTTTTCTTTGGTAAACCGATGCCGTTGTCGATCACCTCGATCGTAACTCGGTCGCTCTGCGGCGTCACAATAATCTCGATGCGCCCGTTCCAGTCTTTTGGATTGTCGGCATCGCCTTTGACCGCCTCGATTGCCTCGCTGGCATTCTTGATCAGATTAGTTATTGCACGAGTCATGAGGCGCCAATCGAAGGACATTTGCAACGGCTCATCGGGAAACTTCAACTCGTACTTGATGTCGGGATGACCTTCGCGGAACAGCACTACGGGCTCCTGTACCGCATGACGCAGATCATGGCGCGCCATCTCCGGTTTTGGCATCCGTGCAAACGCCGCAAACTCGTCGACCATGCTCTTGAGGTCGCCAACTTGGCGCTCGATCGTTGTTGTCAGCCTGTCAAAGGTCTCTCGGTCGTGGGTGATGGATTTAGCATACTTCTTGCGCAAGCGCTCAGCTGACAACTGGATGGGTGTCAACGGGTTCTTGATCTCGTGCGCAATGCGCTGAGCTACGTCTGCCCAAGCCGCGGTACGCTGGGCGATCACGAGCTCTGTCACGTCATCGAACGTCACGACCGAGCCGACGTCGCCGCTGCCTTCACGTTCGCGCGTCGCCATAACCGCAAACGTGCGCTCATCGCCGCCGACCGCGAACGTAACCTCCACTTGCTGCGCGCGGCCTTTGAGGTTCTGCCCGTGCCGTTGGTCGAGGATTGTGCCGAACATCGGTACGGCTTCCTTGAGCTTCTTGCCGACGATGTCGCCTTCCTCCAGCCCAAGCAGATTTTCCGCCGCACGGCTGACGAGTGTGATGCGATTGCGGCTATCTAGTCCGATCACACCAGCAGAGACGCCTGAGAGCACGGCTTCCATGAAGTAACGCCGTTCGACCAATTGCTCGTTGGCTGTCACCAGCGCGTCGCGCTGGTGCTTCAGCTCACGGGTCATCGTATTGAACGTGTGCGACAGCCGGCGCAGATCCCCCTCCCCTCGCTTTTCAGGCAGTTCGACCATCAGATTGCCGGTCGACACTTGTAGTGCGGCGGCGATGAGGCGTCGAATGGGGGCTACGAAACGTCCCGCAAACCACATCCCGACCCAGATCGCAGCCAGCAGAGCTGTCATCGAGATCATGAGATACATGAGCCCGTGCGCCAGCTTCAAACCACCGCGTGCTTTTCTGAGGCGGTTGAATTCGTCGACGTTGCGAGCCGTGCGTTGCAGATAGAGAATGACTTTTGGGCTAACGGGACGGGCCACGTAAAGGAATTTGCCCGGAAACTTCTCCAGCCTCGCGATTGCAGCCACTTCAAATCGCTGCTTTGTTGGCATGAGCAGCGGAACCTGCCCCTCGGCCGCGACGCGCAACGCGCCTATCGGCGGCTGCTCATATTTGTACTTATCGCTGGCTGTCGCCTCGACGAGCGGACGCCCATCTGCGTCGATAACGTAGGCCACGGGCAGATCTCTCAGGCCTGCCTGCACCATGACCTGCTGCTGTAGCTGGGGCTTGTCGTCTCCGATCGCTTCGGCTGCGCGATCGAGATCCCGCGCCATGTTGACGATGTCTGTGCGGATCACCTGGCCGTGCTCGTCGAGGTAGGCGGTCGCGACTTGGCGCGAGCTGATAATGATTGCGCGCGTGCGGCTAGAGAACCAGCCGTCGAGAGACCGCGAGAAGGTGACAGTGGCAGCCACCGCCAGCACCAGGGCAGGCAGTGCGGCAATCAGGCTGAACAACGCGACGATGCGGATGTGAAGACGCGCGCCGGGCACCTTGTCGCGCCAAGCACGCCCCAACCCAGCCATCTGCCAGGCTAGCATCGCGATCATCGCGAGGATAAGCACGACGTTGAAAAAGAGTACGACGAACACGATCCCGCCGCGTGGGGCGATGGGTGTGAGACCTGTAAGGATGAAATAGGTTGCTAGCGCGGAAACAAGCGAAAGGACGACGACGCTCAGTCCAATCCAAAAAGCGCGATCGCCTGGATTAAGAGGCGAGTTCCCCTCGTCCAAGCTCTCACCATGCTGCGGTGCAACGCGGGCTGCCGGCATCGAATTCTGTCCCAGGAGCCGCAAGCGGCCTCTCACTTATCGGGCGCCGCGTTCTCGCGCACGGAACGCGAGGGTCACCGTATCGAAACTGGACTGGCCCGACCCGATCACAACA
This sequence comes from Hyphomicrobium sp., assembly GCA_024230315.1. Taxonomy (GTDB): domain Bacteria; phylum Pseudomonadota; class Alphaproteobacteria; order Rhizobiales; family Hyphomicrobiaceae; genus Hyphomicrobium_A. The sequence goes on along the minus strand of JAAERO010000189.1, from coordinate 7,113 downwards.
AAGCTCCGGACCGTGACATTTTCGCGACGTGGCGGATGGGTAACGTGCCGGCACCACCAAGGCAAGCCCTTAAGCCCCCGGAAAAAATGATATTCTTGGTGATGAATCGCCTCAGACGCGGTCGACTCATGGCTGGGGCGTGCGAAATACCCTGATGTCCAGGGCCCGAATACGTGAGCGCAAGGTATTCCTGTTGAGCCCCAAAAGCTCTGCGGCCCGGATCTGGTTGCCCCGTGTCGCGGCCAGTGCGGCCGTCAACAGCGGCAGCTCCACTTGCCGGATCACGCGGTCGTAGAGCCCGGGGGGTGGAAACTCTTTACCGAAGCTTGCGAAGTACCCAAACAGATATTGTTCGACCCGCTCGCTAAGATCTTTGGCTTCCGCGTTGCCTTGATCGCCCAACGAATTGGGCAGCGCCTCGGTCAGCTCCTGCTCGACGATTTCGGTCGTGAGCGTGTCTTGCGAGTGAAGGGCCGCGATGCGGCGTACGAAGTTTTCTAACTCGCGAATATTGCCGTGCCATGGGTGGGCCTTGAGGCGCTCAATGGCACCTGCCTCGATCGCCTTTTGACCTAGGCCCTCACGCGAAGCACCCCGCAGAAAGTGACGCACGAGATCGCCCACGTCCTCCAGCCGTTCGCGTAGGGGCGGAATGCGAATGGGCACGACGTTGAGTCGGTAAAACAGATCCTCGCGAAAGAGCCCATGCTGAATTTGCGATTTGAGATCGCGATGCGTCGCCGCGATGATGCGCACGTTGGTTTTGATCGGTGTGCGCCCCCCAACGGTCGTATATTCGCCTTCCTGCAGGACGCGCAGCAAACGTGTTTGCGCCTCCATCGGCATGTCGCCAATTTCATCCAGGAACAGGGTGCCGCCTTCGGCCTGCTCAAAACGGCCTTGCGTGCGCGTCTGTGCGCCGGTGAACGCACCTTTCTCGTGGCCAAACAGGTCGCTTTCCACCAGCTCGCGCGGTATCGCGGCCATGTTAATCGCAACGAATGGACCTTGGCGCCGCCGGCCGTAATCGTGCAGCACGCGTGCAACCAGCTCCTTGCCGGTGCCACTTTCGCCATTGATCATCACCGTGAGATCGGTCAGCGTTAGCCGTGCGAGGACTCGATAGATTTCCTGCATGGCAGGCGAGCGGCCAATCAGGGGCAATTCCTCGCTCTCAATTTCCTGGGATGATCGTACCGGGCGGCGGCCGGGCTCCGTCAACGCGCGCCCGACGACAGCCACCATCTCGTTGAGGTCAAAGGGTTTCGGCAGATACTCGTATGCGCCCTTCTCGGCGGCGGTCAGCGCTGTCATCAACGTATTCTGCGCGCTCATCACAATTATAGGCAGATCAGGACGTATCTTCTTGATACGCGGAATGAGATCAAAGGCGTTTTCATCAGGCATCATGACGTCAGTCAGCACGACGTCACCTTCGCCCTGGCTCACCCAATTCCACAAAGTCGCGGCGGTTCCAGTGGCGCGTGGGGCGTATCCAGCACGCGCTAATGCCTGATTGAGTACCGTACGGATGGCGGTGTCATCGTCGGCGATAAGTATGGTTCCACGGGCCATAGTGCTACCTCAAGCTGGAACGGGATTTGGGGTTCGGCGTGCCATCCTGCATGGGAAGCAAGACGCGGAATATCGTGCGCTCAGGATCGCTGTCGAACTCGACGATGCCCCCGTGATCGCCGATTATTTTTGCAACCAACGCCAGGCCAAGCCCGGTCCCCGTCCGTTTAGTCGTTACGAATGGATCGAAAAGGTTGCTTTTGAGATGTTCAGGGATGCCAGAACCATTGTCCTCAATTTGGATCATGAGCGGCAGGCCAATGCGCTTGCCTGAACCTGGCACCGAAAGCCGCACGCCCGGCCGGAAAGACGTCTGCATGACGATGCGGCCCTGATTCTTATTATCGCCAATGGTCTCGACGGCGTTCTTCATCAAATTCAAGAACGCTTGCACGAGCTTATCGCGATTGCCGGGAACCGGCGGAAGCGAGGGATCGTAATCTTCCAAATAGCGGATGTCGCGGCCTGCGCCGGACTCACACAACCGCCGGACGTGATCGAGCACATCATGAATGTTGACCGGCTCAATTGTGAACGGGCGCTCGTCGCCGAACACTTCCATGCGGTCCACCAAATTGCGGATACGATCGGTTTCCGAACAGATGAGTTGCGTCAGGGAGCGATCCTGATCCGAAAGCTCGTGTTCCAAAAGCTGGGCTGCGCCGCGGATGCCAGAAAGCGGGTTCTTGATCTCATGGGCCAGAACCGCGGCAAGCCCTGAAACGGAACGCGCGGCGGCGCGGTGGGTCAGCTGACGCTCTATCATCAGCGCCATGTTGCGCTGTTGGAGCATCAGCACGATGAGGTCAGATTGATCGGGCAGCGGACCGCTGTAAACGTCGACAAGCTCGGCACCGGAGAATTTCGGTGTTGTGACCTCGATGCCGTACTCGTTGACTGTCGAGCCGGAGCGGCGCACCTGATCGATAAGCGCCATCAGCGGGCAACCGAAGGCGACAACTTCATCGAGCCGCATTCGTTTCAATACGACGATGCCGGTCGAGAAGAATGCTTCCGCGGCGGCGTTCGCGTAGACAATACGATTGTCGGGCGCGAGCACGAGGATGGGATGGGGCAGCGCGGCGAGCAGCAAGTCGTGCTCAACCGGACGGCGTGGCATCGGGGGGAGCTTTGTGGTCGTGGCGGGCTGCGTCATGCCGCTTCCTTCCGCGTCTCCTCATAGAATTCATCGAGGCCGCAAAGTACGCGCTGCGCATTTTCGTCGGTGCACAGCCGCCGGCGCCAGGCCTTTACTGTCGGCGCCGTGCGCCCACTCGTCTCCAAGTACCAGCCGATGTGCTTGCGCGCGTTACGCAGGCCCAAGCCCGTTCCGTAGTGCGACAGCATGGCTTCCACGTGCTCACGCGCAATAAGCGCTTGTTGCCTAAGTGACGTCACGCCACCATCGCGGCCCGTTGTAAGGAACTGCGCAATGCGTCCAGGCAACCAGGGCGCGCCGCAGGCCCCTCGCCCAACCATGACACCAGCGGCACCGGAAGCATCCAGCGCATCCTTGGCATCGCCAGGCGTACGGATGTCGCCGTTGACGATGACAGGGATAGAGACGGCGTCCACGACATCGCGAACGGCGCCCCAATCGGCGCGGCCTTTGAAGAACTGGCAACGTGTGCGTCCGTGCACCGTGATGAGCTTGATGCCAGCGTCTTCGGCGCGACGGGCAAGCTCAGGCGCATTGCGCGTCTTGTCATCCCAGCCCAAACGCATCTTGAGCGTGACGGGAACGCGGACAGCGCCGACGATCGCCTCAATCAACGACAGCGCGTGAGCGACTTTCCGCATCAGCGCGCTACCAGCAAGTTTGCCGGTGACCTGACGCGACGGGCATCCCATATTTATATCGATGATGTCAGCACCAAGGGCCTCAGCAATGCGCGCGCCCTCCTGCATCCAGTACGTCTCATGCCCAGCGAGCTGGATGACGAAGGGGGCTAGTTCCCGTCCTTCAGCACGACGCAGAACGTCGGGGCGCTTGCGCACAAGCTCCTCGCTCGCCACCATCTCCGAGACGACAAGACCGGCACCAAGTCGATGCGCGAGGCGGCGGAACGGCAAGTCAGTCACACCCGACATCGGCGCCAGCAGGACGCCGCCTGGCACACTTTGTGAGCCGATCTGGATCATGCCACCGTAGAACGTCATCATGATTGCCTGTAAAATAGGCACTAAAATTAACTGCTCGTCATTTGAGCAGAATAGGGCGAATGTCTCCATTTCGCAAGCGCGAAAGGGTTCGTCTCCAATTGTTGTTTGGGCTCCGCAAGTCTAAGTAGGCCCCAGGTTCTCTACGGCGTGAATTGCGATGAATTCGACAGCAGCGGTGATTGTGGCGGCCGGGCGTGGCGAGCGTGCAGGCGGCAATGACCATGTTCCCAAGCAATATCGACCTCTTGGCGGCATGCCGGTGTTGGCGCATTCACTGTGCGCCCTGGCGCGTAGCCCACAGATTGGCGCAATCCAGGTCATCATTCATCCCGATGACCGGAGGCTATATGACGCGGCCGTTGCCCCTTATTCGGATCGAGTGGTTGAGCCCGTTGCGGGAGGAAACAGCCGTCAGGAATCGGTCCGCCTTGGGCTTGAGGCCCTGGAGGCAAGCAAACCCCATCGTGTGCTGATCCACGATGCCGCCCGCCCCTTCCTATCCCCAGATCTTATCGCGCGGCTCCTTACTGCGCTTGAGAGCACGCCAGGAGCCATCGCGGCGGTACCTGTCGCTGATACATTGAAGCGCGCCGCGACGGACGGCACGATCACCCAGACCATAGACCGTGCAAACCTCTGGCGCGCACAGACGCCGCAAGCCTTTCACTTCGCAGCAATCCTCGATGCCCACCGCCGCGCCCTAGAGGCGGGCAAGAGCGGATTCACGGACGACGCAGCTATCGCCGAATGGGCCGGCCTAAGCGTTCAGCTTGTGCCAGCCTCCAGCAACAACGTGAAGCTGACGACCGCTGAAGACCTTGCCCTTGCTGAGCATCTGTTGACGCCGGCCCCTTCCCCGCTCGAAACGCGAAACGGCACGGGCTTTGATGTCCACGCGTTCGCAGCAGGTGATCACGTATGGCTATGCGGGGTAAAGGTTGCTCATTCGCATCGTCTTGAGGGGCATTCCGATGCGGACGTGGGGCTTCATGCCCTAACCGACGCCATCCTCGGCGCCATCGGAGACGGTGACATCGGAGAACATTTTCCACCGTCCGATCCAGCCTGGCAGGGCGCAAGTTCGCGCCATTTTATCGAAGACGCCGCTGCGCGAGTACGTAAACTTGGCGGGCGTATTTCGAACGTCGATGTGACGCTGATTTGCGAAGCACCCAAGGTAGGCCCGCATCGTTTGGCCATGCGCCAAGCCATTGCTACCTTTCTGCAAATTGATATCGGGCGCGTCGGCGTCAAGGCCACGACGACGGAAGGGCTTGGCCTCGTTGGGCGGCGCGAGGGCATCGCGGCCATGGCCAGCGCCACCGTTCTCCTGCCCAGCTGATTCGATTCGTCTCAAATTACGCGTGCCGTGTGCGTTGACCCACGCAACAGAATCGCGGCATCAAGTATCAAGGGGTTGTATGACCACGAACGAATTTGGGGGACGCTAATGAATGTCATGACGCAAACGCTGGAGCGCAAACCAGCAGAGATGGCCAGTATTGCGGACATTGCTGAGACAACTGCGGGGGCGTGTCTTGCGACGCGCGTTCGCCAACTGTCACGCATTATCACGCGTGTCTATGACGATGCCATGCGCCCGCTGGGCATCACGGCGAGCCAATACACGCTGCTCGCTCAACTTGCTGCTCGCGACAGCATAACCGCTGTTGAGATTGGCCATGAGCTCGACATCGAGAAGTCGACACTATCGCGCAACCTGAAGCGCCTTCTGGCGCTAGGCCATATCACCATGGATCCGCCCGCCGGACGCCGTGGCCGTGGCTTGCACTTGACCCCCAAAGGCCAAGCGATCTTGAAGGATGCCTTCCCGATTTGGCAGGACGCGCAGACGCGCGCCGTCTCAGCTATGGGGGCTGAGAGCCGTAACGTGCTCGATAGTCTATTGAGCCAGGCCGAGAAGCTAGTTGCTGTTTGACGACGCCAGCCGGTCACGCGAAGATTAGGGAACGCGCAATTTGCCGTTCCCTAGTCTACCGTACCGCATGAGCACATTTTTTCCTGACGACCTTCTCCACGATGCTGAAGCTCTGCTCTCAGAGTTGCAGCGCCGCTCACTCAAGCTTGCAATCGCCGAGAGTTGCACTGGTGGTCTCGTCTGTGGATTGTTGACCGAGATACCCGGTTCGTCCGCCGTTCTGGAGCGCGGCTTTGTCACCTATTCGAACGCCGCTAAATCGAAACTGCTGGGTATCGATCCCGTGCTCATCACACGCCATGGCGCTGTGAGCGAGGAGGTGGCACGCGCGATGGCCGAAGGGGCGGCTGCACGCGCCCCGGTCGATATCGCGATCTCGGTGACTGGCATCGCAGGACCTGATGGCGGGAGCGTGGAGAAGCCGGTTGGCCTCGTCTACGTTGCTGGAACCTGGATCGGATCGGCAACACTCTGTCATGAATACCGCTTTGGAAATTCAGGCCGACGCCCCATTCGTCTTGCCAGTGTGCGGGAGGCCGTTGCTATGGTCCGGACCGTGATGGCCAAAGGTCCGCCTAACGGAGCAACACCTTAGGCCAAATTTCGATGAGACAAATGCATGCGCCTAAGGAGCAGAAGTGAATGACAAACGGACTTCGCCTTCTGACAGGAGCTGCAGTACTTGCCGTCTTCCTGCTGGGGCCCTGGCAATCGCAGGCGCGCGCGACAGACCTCACCGCGCGCCAGGTAACCGACCGCCTGTTCCGTGCTAACCCGGCAGCCCCGCCTGATTTCAGCAACATGGACCTACGCGAACTCGATTTGAGCGGCCTAAACTTTAAGGGCGCCGCACTCAGAGGTAGCGATCTGTTTGGCGCCGACCTTTCAGGAGCAGATCTTTCTAAGACTGATCTCAGCAATGCACGTCTCGATCGCGTCATCCTTATCGGGGCACGCTTGGATGGCGCCAACTTGTCGGGTGCCACCATGCTACGCCCGTCCGCCTTCTCATCACTTTCGGCCACAGTCGGCGAAGCATCGAGCTTCGCCGGAGCCAATCTCTCAGGGACGACGCTTGCTGATGCGGACCTGAGCTACACGCTACTTGCGTTCTCTAATCTACGCGGCTCTGATCTTTCTCGTGCGGTGCTCAAGAACGCTGATTTGACCCGCGCTGATCTGACAGGTGCCGACCTGACCAGCGCCGACCTGACCGGCGTGCGCGGGCTGGAGACGGCCCTCGGCTTGGAAAGCACCCGCAACTTCAAGAAGGCGATCCGCTAGAGCAAGATCGTTCTTGACCGACATTCCCCGGATGACACTGCATCGATGATGGAGTGCGCCAATTTCCGTTCCTCGAAGCAGGAACTGCGGTAATCAGACCCTCACTTGCCGCCACTGTGGCTGGCGAGCGTCAAGTCTGGCCGTTTGGTGTT
>JAAERO010000188.1 GCA_024230315.1 Hyphomicrobium sp. | reverse complement strand
CGGTGCCCAGGAGACGGCACCGGGCGGGCGCATCGTGCGCAGTATCGGCTTCCAGCGGGCGGCGGCAAAGATCGGGCTGCAGAATCTCGTCTATAACATGCGCCGTATGGTGAGCCTGGAACGAATGGCGGCTACCTGACGCCGCGCCGCCGGCACCCACAAAGCCAAAAGCGCCATTGTTCGAGGTGCCCTAGAGCAAGATCGTTCTTGATGAAATCACTCAGCCTTCGTCTGGGAAGTCTCCATCAAGAACGTGAATCTTGCTCTAAAGCAAAAGTGTAGAGACTGATTCACGTTTCACTTGGACGCAATTCGTGCTTCTAAGTGAAACGATCAGGCGCTAGGCACGACGGCCTTATGGGCAAACCCGTACCCAGGCGCCGAACAGTCCCCTGTGGTAGTAGCAGAGTGGATGGGGCGGCGGTCCCCAAGCGCGCATGCGCGGAACAACATAGCGGCGGCCTCGCCAGCCTTGTATCCAAGCGCAGCGATAGGGGCTGCAAACCCATTTGATTTTCGTCGCGATGGCAGCGTCGCCATTGGCAACTGCGCCGAGCGCCGGAGTGGCGACGGCCGCAGCCGCGCCAGAGCTGAATCCCGCGGCCATGGCCGCGGCCGCAAGAGCGAACAAGAGGGAGCGTTTCATCATGGAGTACCCTAGTTTGTAAAAGCTACAATGTGATTGCGGGTCATGCCTTCGGATCATGGATCAAAGGCAACTCCGCATGAGCTTTTTCGTTCAGCGTTACTTGCAAACGAGAACCCACCGATAAGGTCCACGCACGTAGTGGCAGTGTGGTGCTGGCGGCGGTCCCCAGCGGCGCGGGGCGACGACGATTGGTCCGCGGTAGTTGGGTAGCCATGCGCATCGACGTGGGCCGCAGACCCACCGCACGTCGACGAGCGATGATTTTTGATGGGCCTTAGCCGCGCCAAGCGCGGATGTGACAACGTTGGCCTGAGCGATCTGCGCAAAGTCCATGAAGGCTATTGCAAGCGTCAAGCCGAACACAACGAAACGTCCATGCATCGCGTTACTCCAAGTGAACAATGACACACCTGTTTCCGAACTCTGCCTCGGAGAAGTGCGCCCCCCATGAAGGGGGACATCGACCCGAAGGCACGTCACACGATGCCATCACCAATCCGAGCTGACAATTGAACCTTATGAGAATTCTGCCGATGCTAATTCGGGCCAAGTGTAGGTTGTACTCATCTTGCTCAAAATGAGAGGGCCGCTCATGCACACGCTCATCGAAGACCTATTTCTTCACGAAGGCGGTAGCGCTCATAATGGCATTTTGCCCCTCTATCGTAGGAGCGTAGAAGTGGACGATGACTAGGCGTTTGTCGGTCTTACCCGTCCAGGAATGGACACGGAGCGCCCCTTGGTCCCACGCTTCATCGGGTTCGCGACCAATGAGGCCAACCATTTCCTTTAGGAGCTGCTTGTCTGCATCTTCGGTTGGGATAACCAGAGAGCAGGCGACGCTCTTTGAGTTGGCGAATTCAGGAATCGCCTTCTTGAATTGCGCGTCGGGCTTGGAACGGGCCGAAGTGAGGATGAAATCTGAGCCGAGGTCGCGCAGACGCCATGCGCGCAGCTCGTCGGCGGGAACTTCCGGCTGGTATTTTTGCAGTTCCTCGCCCACGAGTTCGGCGAACTCGCCAAACCCGGCCGCATTGGCAACGTCCTCAATGGCCGGAAGCTGGCTCAGACAATAGAAGTTGAACAGACTTGCCGTGCGGGCTGGCCCCGGTCCCTTGGGAAGCCCCTGTCCCGTGACCGGAGCGGCGAGGGAGAATGCCACGATAGCCAGGACGGTTAATCGCATCACCTGCATTTGTATGCCGTTATTCTTTTTCGCGCGTTCCACGCGATTGATTGTAGAGATGCCAGCGCGCAATGCCAAAGGCTGACGCGCGCATTGCTGCGCCCGCCCGATCACGACCGATGATTTTCTTGATTTTAGCGCGCGGCCACTGGTGGAGCGGGCTTTTTCTCCTGCGCCGCGGCACGCTTGGCGCGCCAAACCGACAGATCCTCAATCCAGCGCCCTGTCTTGATCATTTCCGCTTGTTCGGCGCACGTGGGGAGCGCCCCCTTCACACGGGTCCAAACCTCTGAGGAGCCGAAAATCGGCAGCAAGAAGTAACCCGTGACCTTCACACGATTGGAGCCCAAGACCTGCGCATAGCCACTGACGCTCATCCCATGGTCGGGAATATAGACAGTCCCGTCCCCCCAAGTGCTGCTGCCCTGTTTCGTGAAGCCCCTGATGATGTACAGGCCGCAGACGAAGCGCCGGCGCAGCTTGGGGTCGGTGTTGCGGAAATCGCGCAAGGGGCCGCCGTTCGGGCCGCGCGGTTTGCGTAGCCAAGCGACCTTTCCGCAGCGCGCTTTGCCACAGGGCCTGATATCGAGAATGACTTCGCCGTGCGAATCCATCCAGTAGCCATCGAGCTTCTCCGCGGCGTTGGCCTGCACTGTGCCGGTTGCCGCAACAGCAACGGCCGCGAGGGGGCCACAAAGCCAACTTGCAAGAATTCGCATCGTTTTCGTCATCCCTCGAAGTGGTCACTTGCCTAAGGCGCAATGCTGGCCGGTTCGCACTAAAAATGTCCTAAGAACTGTCAGGTTTTGACCCGGCTAGCGGGGCTTAGGCACGCTCGGCTGCATAGTCTTGGACATCTGAAATTGGGCATTCATACGATCAGGCCGGCCACATGGTCCGCGATCGCCAATGACGCGGTGAGTCCTGGGCTTTCAATACCGTAGAGCGCCACGAGACGGGGGATCCCGTGGGTCGTAGGTCCGTGGAGTGCGAAATCGGCAACTTGTTCGCCCAGCTTGTAGATTTTGGGCCGCACGCCGACGTAGTCAGGTTGCAGGGAGTCGTTGGGCAGGCCCGGCCAGTAGCGGCGTATCTCGCGCTCGAATTTCGTGCGGCGCGCTCCGTTCGCTTCATCAAAGTCGTAAGACACGTGATCGGTCCACTCGATGTCGGGGCCGAACTTAGCTCGGCCGGCGACGTCAAGCGTCAAATGCACCCCCAGCCAGGCGCCCTGTGGCATGGGATAGACGAGGTGCTTGAAGGGCGCGGCGCCGGTGAGTGCATAGTAGTGCCCCCGGGCCGGATAGGTCTCGGGCACGGTGTAGCCAGGCGCGTAGGAGAGCATGTGGCCAAGTTCGGTGCCGCCAAGGCCTGCGGCAAGGACGATGTTCTTGGCGGTAAGCTTTGACGTTTCACCGGCGCTCAATGTCTCGATGACAAAATGATCCGCCCCGTTGCCCGGTTGGCTAAGACCGGTAACGGTTGTCTCAAGGACGACCTGTCCGCCGCGCGTCGTGAGATGGCCTTCAAGCGCAGTCATAAGGCCATGACTGTCGATGACGCCGGTCGAAGGGGAGAGGTAGGCCGCAACGCAGACGACTTCCGGTTCAAGCTTTCGTGCCTCGTCAGCAGAAAGGCGTTGCAGATCGTCAACGCCGTTGCGTGTGGCGTTGGCGGCAATCGCCTCGAGCTTTGTGATTTCCTCATCGCTCGTTGCCACCAAAAGCTTGCCGCAGCGTTGGTGCGCGACGCCGTTCTCTTCACAAAACCCATAGAGCAGCGCCTTGCCCTTAACGCACAGTTCAGCACGCAGACTATTTTGCGGATAGTAGAGACCAGCGTGGATGACTTGCGAATTGCGCGAACTGGTCTCGGTGCCGGTGCGGTCGTGGCATTCCAGCACGAACACCTGCTGGCCTTTGTTGGCCAAGGCGCGCGCGATCCCCAGGCCCTCAACGCCTGCACCCACCACGACTGTTTCAACGTCTGCCGCCACGTTGCCGTTTTCCCGCTAGAGCTGGATTGTTTCACTTGGACGCACTTGAGCCGTTCCAAGTGAAACGTGACTCACGTCTCTACGCTTTTTCTTTGGAGCAAGATTTACGTTCTTGCCGGACACGTCTCAGGCATGGGCTTAAGCGATGTTATCAAGAACGACCTTGCTCTAAGGCGCGCCAAGCTGAGCGCGCCGCTTCTCCACAGAGGGTGCCTGCTAACGCTTGCGCGTTGAACAAAATAAGAACACTCTGCCTGCGAAAATGCGATTCGCGTTCATCCATACTGCCGACTGGCAGATCGGCAAGCGCTTCGGTGCGTTTGAGTCGGAAAAGGCAGCTGTTCTGCGAGAGCAGCGGCTGGGCACCGTCGATCGCGTGGCCGAAGCCGCGCGCGCTGCCGGTGCTGAAGCCGTGCTCGTTGCGGGCGATGTATTCGACTCCGAGACGGTGTCGGATGAGCTGGCAGGCCGGCTTTTATCAAGGTTGAAAGTCTACCCAAACCTTGGCTGGCATCTGCTGCCGGGCAATCACGACCCGGCGCGCGCCGGCGGCGTTTGGGAAGCGATTGTTGCGGGCGAGCTGCCCTCGAATGTGCGGGTGCACCTCACCCCAGAGCCTGCCGAACTCGCGAAAGACGTTGTGCTATTGCCCGCGCCTCTGACATCCAAGTCGACGGCCCGTGATCCGACCGCGTGGATGGACGGCGCGACGTCGCCCGCTGGCACAATCCGCATCGGTCTGGCGCACGGCTCCGTGCAAGGGTTTGGCAGCGACGGTGAGGCGAACGTGCCCATAGATCCCGCACGGGTGAAGATGGCGGGGCTGGCCTATCTGGCGCTGGGGGATTGGCACGGCGTGAAACGCATTTCGGATCGTGTTTGGTATTCGGGCACGCCCGAACCGGACAGCTTTCCCGACAACGAGCCGGGTTATGCGCTCGCCGTGCACATCGATAGCGCAAACTCACCTCCGAAGGTGGAGCGCGTTGCGACGGCGTATTTCACGTGGATGCGCCGCCAGCAGTCGGTTGATGGCGGCGAAGGCCTGGAAGCAATCGAGAAAGAGGTAAGCGGGCTCGGCGCGGATGCGTCTCGCTTTCTCATGTCGCTCAGCCTTGAAGGCTCCGTCTCGCTTGCGGAGTTCGCGTGCATCGAGGAGCACTTAGCCAAGATCGCGCCGCAGTTGTTCCATCTCGCGCCTGATCTTTCGCGCGTGCAGACATTTGCTGCCGACACCGACATTGATGAGCTGGGATCAGGCATGCTGGCAACGGTGGCCGCACGCCTGAAAGGAATGGCAGTGACGCCATCAGAAGACTCTGAAGTGGCCGCGCGTGCCCTGCGCAAGCTGTTTGCTATAGCCCGGCACATCGAGGCGGGAGGCACCCGGTGAAAATCCGAGCTATTCGCCTGAAGGAGGTCGGCCGGTTCCGTGAGCCGGTTGCCCTTGAAGGGTTGACGGGCGGGCTCGATGTGCTCGCCGGACCGAACGAGCTTGGCAAGTCGACAATCCTCAAAGCGGTGAAGCTGGCGCTGTTTGAGCAGCACAAGTCGAAGAAGACGAAAACGGTTGAAGTCCTGCGCCCCTATTCAGGTGGCGCGCCGGTGGTCGAGGTTGACTTCGAAATCGACGGTAAGTTGTGGCGCATTCGCAAGCAGTTCCTTGCCCACGCCAGCGCCGAACTCAAGGACCTGCAGTCGGGCGACATTTGGCGGGGCAGTGATGCGGAGAGTGAACTGCTGAATCTTCTGTCGAGGAGTGCGGGCACGGAACGGTTTGCGCTTTTGTGGGTTGATCAGGGTGAGCCTCTCAAAGCTCTCGATCCGACCGTGACGGGGCATGGTGCGCTCAACGCTGCGATCGAAGCACAGGTAGAGGCCGTGGCAGACGGTGGTTCCGCACGCATCGTGCAGGCCAAGGTGAAGGAAGATTTGGCCGCTTTCGTCACAAGCCACAGTTCACCGAGGCCGACAGGTGCCTACAAAGCTGCGCTCGACGAACGCGAAAACTTGGAGCGGGAGTGCCAAGCCGCGCGCGAAAGGCTGGCCAGCGCGCAAGCCCGCTTGGATCGTCTGGCTGTCATTCGTGTGCGAGCCACGCAGTTTTCTGACCCTGTGGAAACGGCGACGCAGGTGGCCGCTGCGAAAGCGGCGCGCGTTGCCTTCGACGAAGCGCGCACGGCGAGGGATAAGTGTCAGCACGTCGAGCAGGCGCGACAGGTGCAAGACGAACGTCTCGTCGCCTTGATGGCTGCGCACGAAAGTCTTGAGGGTCGCATCACAGATCTTGCAAAGCTCGAAGATGCAGTGCGGCGGGACACGCCTGTGATGGAAGAGATGACGCGTCGCGTTGTAGACCTTGAAGCATATGCCGTTAAGTGCCGGCGCAGACGCGACGAGATCAAGTCGACACTCGACGCCGTTGAGCGGGATCGTAGGGCATTAGAGTTAGCGGAGCGCGCAAAGCGGGCGGCAGAGCGTTTGCAGGCGGCACGCGTTCTGGCGGATGAGCGCAAAGTTTTGACGGACGGGATTGCAAACAATCGCGCCGAGGAAGGGCTCGTGGCCGCGGCGCGGCGCGAGGCAGCAAGTTTAGCGACCATCGAAGCGCGCTTGTCGGCCGCATCGCCACAGGTGTCTATTGCGTATGCGCAAGGCGCCAAGTCCAAAATCCGCGTTGATGGCCGTGTTCTCAAGGATGGTGAGACGCTCAATCCCCGCCAGCCGATCGCGCTGGAGATCGAAGGCGTGGGGATTGTGACCGTTGCGCCGGGACAGTCAGACAGCTTGGATGCGGACCAGGCTGATCTCGTCGCGCATGAGAAGGAATTGCGCGCACTGTTGACGCGTGCAGGCGTTGTCTCGGTCGACGAGGCCGAAAAGCGTCTTGGGGAACGCCGTGTGCTTGAAGGCGGGTTGGTTGAGGTGAGCGCGCGACTGAGGACGCTGGCACCCGATGGATTGGAGTATCTTGAACGTGCTCATGGCGAGGCTGCCGCTGATGCTGGGCGATCAGAGTGTATGTCACAGGTCACGCAAGACGACCTCAAAGCGCGTGGGCAGGCGCTTGCACATGAACTTGCCGAAGCGGAAGGTCAACTCGCAGAAGCGGTACGTGAGCACGATCAAATTGACAAAGAACAAGCGCGGATGAGCGCACGCGCCGAAGAACGGGGCGAAAGGATTGCGTCGCTCTCGCTTAGCATTGGCAACGAGGCCGCACGCCGGCTTAAAATGGAGAAAATGACAGCAGCGGTCGCCGAGGCAGAGTCTGGTCTCTATGCTGCGGTGCGCGATCTTGCAGCCTGGCGTGAAAAGGCGCCCGAGGATGCCCGCCTTGGTGAAATGAAACTGGCGGCGGACCGTGCGGAAGGCGCACTCGCAGATGCTGAGCGTGACCTGGTCGAGGTGCGCCGGACGGAAGCCGGTATCGAGGGTGAGCTAAAAGCGGATCGAGCCGATGACGTTGCCGCGTGCCTAGCGGAGCTGGAGGATAAGCTCGCTTTAGCCGCAACGCGCGTTCAGAACTTTACAGACGAGATCTGCGCGTTGCAGCTTCTCGATCGCGAGCTCTCTTCAGCTGCAAATGAGATTCGCGAACGCTTTGCCAAGCCGGTCTTGGACCGTCTTGCCCCTTATATAAGTCTCGTTTTTCCCGAAGCGGCGCTCAACTTCGGGGATGGTTTTGCGCCAAAGGAGTTGCGGCGGGGCAGTGACCCTGAGGCGCTGGCCAGCTTGAGCGACGGCACGCGGGAACAGCTTGCCGTTCTTGTTCGTCTCGGATTTGGCCGTCTGCTTGCGGAGACGGATTCGCCGGCGCCTCTGATCCTCGATGACGCACTCGTCTATTCGGACGATCAACGCATCGAGCACATGTTTGCCGCGCTTAAGCGCGCCGCCCAAAGTCATCAGGTGCTTGTGCTAACTTGCCGCGAGCGGACGTTTGCGGGGTTAGGCGGACATAGGATTGCGATCAGCGCCTGGCAAACAAGTTAGCCGTCCCGATGCGATTGACAATAAAACAGGCAAGGCGCGGGAGCGCGCGTTACGGGCGCCCCAAGCGCTCTGGTCTCAATCTGAGGTGTCGGAATCGTTGCTAGGCGATGGGTTGAATGAAGGAACTTCGGGTTTCTGCACGCTGGCGATTGGATCTTCAGAACGCCGAGACTTTCCTTCAAAGAACGCACCCTGCTCGATGGCGAGCGATTGGTGATAGACATCGCCTTCAACGTGGCTGGACGATTGCAGCATGACGCGCTTGCCACGCAGCGAGCCCATCACGTGGCCACGCACGACCACCTCCTCGGCGATGATAGCACCCGTGATACTAGCTTTTTCGCCGATGACGACATAAGTGCCGTGGATATCCCCCTGCACTTCGCCGTCGATCTGAACCTCGCCTTTCGAGACCAGATTGCCATGAATTGTTAAGTCTGGCCCGATAACGGACGGGGCGTTGCGATCAGAACCGCGCACAACCCCCATCGGGCGCGTGCCAATACCTTGACCTTGGCTTGGCGATCCGGCCGGCAAATTTCCCGAAGCTGGCTTCGGCAATTCCGTCTCGGACTTCTTGAAATTAGGCAACATCAGACTCCACCTCCGTTACGACGCAACAAACCCGACATTTGAGCTAATTGACGCTAACATTCGGCGGCTGCGGCCGCCGAGTGCCTTTCCCCTAAAGTGTCACCTAGCACGTTTCCTGATCTTGGTCATGGTTTGTGACGAGATTACATCCAAGTCAGCAAAGTCTCGTTCGCGCCGGTGCACAGCAACGCAAAGATCGCAATTGCCCTACCGAATGGGGGGTGCAGCGCACGGTTTCCCCCATTGTTATGGCGTCAACGCCTCGACCGCTGCGATAACCTCTTCTGCGTGTCCGGGCACTCTCACTTTGCGCCAGCTTTTGGCGATCTTGCCCGCAGCGTCGACCAGGAAGGTGGAGCGCTCGACCCCCATGTATTTTCGCCCGTACATGCTCTTCTCGACCCAAACGCCGTAGGCCTGCGCCGCATACCTCTCCGCTTTAGTCCGGTTCAATAGGAGACACCTTCGAATGCCCGGCATTCGTGGGTGTCTTGACCGACATTCCCCGGATGACACTGCATCGATGATGGAGTGCGCCAATTTCCGTTCCTCGAAGCAGGAACTGCGGTAATCAGACCCTCACTTGCCGCCACTGTGGCTGGCGAGCGTCAAGTCTGGCCGTTTGGTGTT
>JAAERO010000187.1 GCA_024230315.1 Hyphomicrobium sp. | reverse complement strand
TAACACCAAACGGCCAGACTTGACGCTCGCCAGCCACAGTGGCGGCAAGTGAGGGTCTGATTACCGCAGTTCCTGCTTCGAGGAACGGAAATTGGCGCACTCCATCATCGATGCAGTGTCATCCGGGGAATGTCGGCTTATCCCTCTTTACGCCTTGGCACTCGGTCGGCCAGAAACCTCATCGTGCCAGCGCGCGACATTGGCATGCCCTTCCCGCCACTCCAAGTGCGCCGGCTTCATGAAGTCGATTGCGACAAGGGCAGTGATATCGGCGATCGAATACTCTTCGCCGGCGATATAGTGATGCCGGGCCAGAACCTTATCCAGCAGCCCGAGCATCCAATGCACCTTCGGTTTGTTTGCTTCACCCCAGGCTGCCACTTGTGGTGATTCAAGGTGCGCCATTTTCGGGTTCAAATGGCGGAAGACATGCGTAACCGCAGCGAAGAGCCCTTGTTCTACGCGACGGTTCCACATTTCGACGTTTGCCCTGCCGGCCGCGCCGCGCCCGAAAAGTGCCGGCTCTGGGTGCAACTCCTCAAAGTAGCGGCAAATAGCGACCGTCTCCGCGATTGCCGTACCGTCATCGAGGAGCAATACCGGCACGCGCTGCATAGGATTGATGGCCGTGAATTCCGGGGTCTTCAGGTCCCCCGCCATGAGATCGATCCCCTCGAAGGGCATTTCGATCCCCTTCTCCGTGAGAAAAATACGAACACGACGGGGGTTAGGTGCCTTGCGCGTCTCGATGATCCGCATCGGATGAGAATTACTCGCCGCTAAAGGGACTCGATTTTGAGTAAGCGTAACCGTCGGGAAAGCAACCCACAATGCGTGTTGATGTCGTTGAGGTTGTCAACGCCATCGCCCAAGGCAATTTGGGTTGCATCAGCTCCGCCCCGCAAGAAAACGTTCATAAGCACTTAGTTAGGGATTCCGGCACAGATTGAGTTCGAAGTCTGGCCGCGCCGACAGCGCGGCCGGTCCTTCGGGGATTCGGTACGGCAGCTACCATGGACCAGATCACTATAGCTGAAGAGGTCTCGAGGCTTCGAGGCCGACGGGATGCAAGAAGGCGGGCCGCCGAAGACCTCAAGGCTACGCGCGCGCGCCTGGCTGCGGGAACCGAGATGAAGCCGGAGTTCGAGTACGAGCTCCTGGCCATGTTCATTCGCAATGAGATCGGCGCCGCGTTCACCATGCCGGCGTTGTACGCGCTGTTTGCCATCGCCTCCATGTTCTGGGCGCCCGTCTCAGACGGTGTTCTTTGGCTTGTGATCGTCATCATTGCGAAAATTTTGCTGTTGGACCAAGGCCGCCGCTTCTTAGCGCTGCCACAAAATCAGGTCGATGTCCGACTCTGGCGCCGGCGCTTCATCATGATCGAGCTGTTGAACGGATCAACGCTGGCCGGCTTCGCGCTTATTGGTGTGGGACAGCAGATCGGCGCAGCGGGCTCGGCGTTGTCCTCATCACACGTCTTTATCTTTGCCACTCTCATCCTTGTCTTGGCGATCCGCGTGATGTTCGCAGCAACATTTACGCAGGCCCTGCTTGCCGGCACGATCCCCATGACGTTGGCAGTGGTGGTGCGACTGCTCCTATTGGCCGATCCATTCTATCTCGCACTGGCCTCGATGGCGATCGGCATCTACGTCTACTTTCTGTTTCTTGCGCGCGGCTTGAAGTCGACTGCTTTATCCATGTTGGAATTCCGCTCGGAGAAGGACGCCCTCATCGCCGAACTGGAAGAGCAAAAGTCAGTCTCCGACGAAGCGCGCCGCAGGGCGGAAGCGGCCAACAGAGCCAAGTCGCGCTTCCTCGCCACCATGAGCCACGAGCTGAGAACGCCTCTCAACGCCATCCTCGGCTTCTCTGAAGTCATGAACACGGAAGTGATGGGTCCTATGACCAACCCGGCCTACAAGGAGTATGCCGGCAATATTTTTGAAAGCGGGCACCACCTGCTCCACCTGATCAACGAGATCCTTGATTTGTCGCGTATCGAGTCGGGCCGCTACGATCTGCGCGAGGAACCCGTGCGATTGGCGGACTTTGTCGCCGATTGCCACCGGCTTCTGAAATTGAAGGTGGAGAGCAAAGGGCTTGAGGTGGTCGAAGACCTCGCACCCAACCTTCCGCTCGTCTGGGCCGATCCGCGTGCTGTCCGGCAGATCTGCCTCAACCTTATGTCTAACGCTTTGAAGTTCACGCCGAAGGGTGGGCGCATCACGCTGACGGTTGCTCCGACTGACAGGGGCGGACAATACTTTTCAGTGCGCGACACCGGGCCGGGCATACCCGAGGACGAAATCCCCAAGGTTATGCAGGCCTTCGGTCAGGGTTCGCTGGCACATCAAAACGCAGAAGGCGGCGCGGGTCTCGGCCTTCCCATTGTGGAGCACCTTGTTGAACTGCATGGCGGGACATTCTCGCTCAAGTCGGAGTTGCGCAAGGGAACTGAGGCCATCGTTGAGCTGCCGACGCGCCGCGTGTTGCAAACGATGGCGCCACTTCAGCCGCGGGGTCAGGAAACACATCGCCTAAAAGAGCCGGCGCCGTGCCCGCCACGGCCTCCTCGCCTGCGCAAAATCGTAAAAACGTCGCCTGCGCAGCGTCAATCCACCAGTCTTAACCGACATTCCCCGGATGACACTGCATCGATGATGGAGTGCGCCAATTTCCGTTCCTCGAAGCAGGAACTGCGGTAATCAGACCCTCACTTGCCGCCACTGTGGCTGGCGAGCGTCAAGTCTGGCCGTTTGGTGTT
>JAAERO010000186.1 GCA_024230315.1 Hyphomicrobium sp. | reverse complement strand
TCGCAGACGTCCTCGCCCGCATCAACGACCACCCGGCAAAGCAACTCGATGACCTGCTGCCCTGGAACTGGAAGGAGGCTCAGGCCATAGCCGCCTGATCGCGACCCTCATTCCCTGCGGTCTTCACCGGATGCATACGACGGTCGAGACGCGAGGGCAGATCGGTTTCTACGATCCCACCGGGCGTATCCTTGGCAGTATGGTTCAGCTCACCCATCCTGGGCCGAACTCTCACTGGCACTCCTGCGGGCTTCTAGGAAAGCACGCAGGCAGTCTGCTGTTCTTGTATCAAACGCAACGAGCTTGGATTGGAGGCCGAGGACTTCGGCTTCCTTGGTGCACACTCCGCCGCCAGGCCGCAACTCGCTATTGGCGGCGTTGACGATGGCATCCGCCACAACCGCCGTAATGTCGCCCTCGACGACTTCAAACCGGCCGAATCCAGAGTGTGGCATGGCGAGCCGCTCCACTCCTTTTGCAGACGATCCAAGCTCAAGACATCT
Organism: Hyphomicrobium sp.; assembly: GCA_024230315.1. Taxonomy (GTDB): domain Bacteria; phylum Pseudomonadota; class Alphaproteobacteria; order Rhizobiales; family Hyphomicrobiaceae; genus Hyphomicrobium_A. Next base: position 138 of record JAAERO010000186.1, on the reverse strand, counting down.
TAACCGACATTCCCCGGATGACACTGCATCGATGATGGAGTGCGCCAATTTCCGTTCCTCGAAGCAGGAACTGCGGTAATCAGACCCTCACTTGCCGCCACTGTGGCTGGCGAGCGTCAAGTCTGGCCGTTTGGTGTT
>JAAERO010000185.1 GCA_024230315.1 Hyphomicrobium sp. | reverse complement strand
GTCCTTGATCGTGCGTTCCGCGGCACCCTGATAGCTTTCTGATTTCTGTCTCATCGTTCACTCCTGATTGGTGACGATGAGCCAAAAACACTCCCTTATGCAAAGGCCTCAATTAGTCCCATGGGCGCTGATGTCAGACATCGAGGGAGGTCCTCTTGCGCCTCACCCCGCCGATCGATGTTTGAAGAGTAGTCGAGAATAGATCCCTAACCCGTAGTCCAAGGAGTTGAATGTGAACCAGCAGTTAGCAAAGCCACTAAACGACATGATCCGGGGTGCCCAGATCCAGGTGCCCGAGCAGATCAGGGAAATGGTGGAGGAAGGTCTCAAAAACACCCGCACTTCCTGGGATGCGATCTCTTCAAGCCTCAACGATGCTGCCGCTGTTCAGACCAATGCGACGCAGGCCCTCGGCGATCAGGTCGTAAGCAACATGACGACGAACATCGACGCCACCTTGGATGCGGTCCAAGCGCTGACGAAGGCAAGGACGCTGTCCGACGTCCAAAGCATCCAAGCCAAATTCGTTCAAGACCACATGGCGCGGATGATGAAGCAATGGAATGAGTGGATGAGCCTCTCAATGAAGGTCGGCCAAGACACCGCAGCAACCGTATCGTCAATGGCGACGACTGCAACACGAACAGCGAAGCGCTAAAGCTAAGATCGAGACAAAAAAGGCGCTGGTCTTAGCGGACCCGCGTCTTTCTTTTTTCTGCCTTCTGCAGCCAATCAGCCAACGCCTCGATACTTCTCTGAATGTCCGCTATTGGCACTTAGCGGACATCGACGCCCTCTCTGAAAATGTCCGCTTTCGGGGGTAAAGCGGACATCTGTCGTGCGGGTCCAAATGTCTGCTTTTGACCCAAAGCGGACATTGCCGCTCTTCGCTTTGCCGGCCTACGAAGATGTCGCAAGCCTCCCGACCATATTCTTAAGCCGCAGCTCTTCGCGACGAGTGGGGGGCGATCAGAGCCGGTTAATCTCGAACGGCTCACAGGAATACCCGAGCAGTACCAGACCCTCCTCGAGGAAGTCGCCGAGCATCGGCATACCGAGTAGATAGGCAGCCGTCCTGTCGTTGTGAGCCTGCGCCGCTTCGTCGCGTACGCTCGGCCAGTCATCCGCCGAGTAATCGCCGCGACCGAGCCATGCCAGCGCCACAAGATCGATCTGCTTGTCCTCGTTCATCGCTCCGATGAATGACGACAGCTCCTGGACCACAGGGTCATCCTTGTGGTCCTCAAGCACAGCAAGCATCTTGTCGTCCGACGGATTAGATCCTGGATCCGGCTCGGACACGCCGTCCTTCGCGTCAAACTCCCGGGCCTTGATGATGACGAAGCAGACACTCTCGGGCGAGATCTCAAGCTCAGTGGGTTCAACCGCATTCATTCTTCTTTCTCCGTATTGCGATCTCGGCGACTCTGCTGGTTCGCCAACACCTGAGCCGTGGCCCCGTCGGCGGTGGACTCCTGTCCCTTTCGCGCTGCGCAAGGCTGCTCGATCGAATGGCAACATCGTTAGCTAATAGACATTACCGCGGCTCCACGTCCTTGAGGCAAGTCAATGGGGGCGATTTGACGGGCATTCCTCGGGTCCGGCCAAATGTCTGCTTTTGACCCAAAGCGGACATTGTCGCCGCTCACACGGGGATGCCGTTAACCAATGCCAAGGGCTGTCTTATTGCCATTGTCTGCTCCAGCCTAGGCTGCCCTTCATCCAGCCGAGGTACGGGCAATCACGAGCCGGATTCTAACTTAGAGACTGGGACCGCTTTGTGGGGCAGGTCAGAACACTTGCCGCATGCAGAAGGCTTGAAGGAGAACACCAGCCAGTCGACTACAGTGTGGTTAGAAGAGTAAGGATGTCATTAGCGGTTGATCTCGATGGAAGGAGCATCCGCTTAGAAGGAGGCATCATGACCAACCGAACGATCGCAGACATTGTCGCAGACCAAAACCCGCTTGTCCTGGCCGCGCACGAGACGGTACAGGAGGCCTGCAAGTGCATGTGCGAGCGTCGCGCCGGTTCGGTGCTGGTGATCGACGACCAACGGCGCCTGAGCGGCATCTTCACCGGCCGCGACGCCGTGCGTACATTTGCGGAAGGTAAGGTTGCTGCGGTGACGACGCTGGCGCAGGCGATGACGCCGAATCCCACCACCATCACGCCCGAGAGCCGCGCAATCGACGCGCTGCGGGCGATGAATGATGGCGGCTTTCGTCATCTTCCAGTCGTCGAGAACGGAAGGATCTGGGGCATCGTCTCGCGCGGCGATTTCAAGGGGATGGAGATTGATCGGCTGGACGAGGAAACGCAGCTGTGGGAATGCATCCGCTGACGTGCGCTTCAAATGATCTCAAGCTCGACCTCGTCGACGAAGTGCTCGACGTCCTCTCGCCGGCAAAGCCCGGTCCCTGGCGTCAACAACGCCAAAGACCCCGCGGCGACACCGTAGCGAAGCGCATCCTCAAGATGGCGACCCAAACTCAGCGCCCACACTAAGGCACCCAAAAAGCTGTCGCCGGCGCCGATCGCGCTGACGGGCTGAACCGGAATGGCCTTGGCAAACCAAGCTTGCTCCGAGGTGACCAACAAGGCGCCCTGGTCGCCAAGCGTCAAGGCAACGACCTTCGCCTGGTTTGCGTTCACGAGCTTCCGGCATGCTTCGACCCACGCCGCCTTGCCTTCCAAGTGCTCACCCACGAGCGAGCACAGTTCGCGCAAATTTGGCTTAATGAGGTAGGCGCCTTCCGCCAAAGCGGCCTTCAACGCGGCTCCGGAGCTATCGAGGATAAACTTCGCGTCCTTGGCCTTGGCTACCTTAGCGACCTCCCCGTAAACTGTGTCGGGTACGCCAGGCGGCAGGCTTCCACTCGCAACAATGAACTCTGGTCTGGCATCAAGAGACACTAGAGCGTCGAGGCACGCCCGCCATTCCGGTTCGGAAAGACGGGGCCCGGGAACAACGAAGCGGTATTGTTGCCCGCCCTCTTTCTCGAAGGCGGCAAAATTCTCGCGCGATTCCTCGCCGATTGGCACGGTTGAGCTCGGAACGCTTTCCTGGGCGACGAGCTTCCGGAGCAGCTCGCCGATCGTTCCACCGGTGGCGTAGATCGCGACCACATCCCCGTCGAACCTGCGAATAACGCGCGCGACGTTGATGCCGCCTCCACCGGCTTCGCGTTCGGCCGATATGCAGCGAAGCTTGTGGATTGGCTCGATACGCTCCACCTCAACCGAAATATCGACCGCTGGATTAAGGGTTAGAGTCGCGATTTTGGTCATGGCACTCGTGGGGCGGTGATACTCTCGGCTGCGCCTCAAAAGGAGGAAAGAGTGCCCCCTTTTCGTTGAGCGCTTGTTGATCGCAATCAACGACAACAAGTAGCTATAGTGGATTTCTGTTTTCAGGCGATGAGCATTCGCGCCATAAATTCGCAAGCTACTCATACGGGAGCGCCTGCCCCGTGATCGACGCACCGCAACATTCTGTCGGTACCAATCAGGATATAGCTAGCGCCGAGGTTGCTACACGCTTCAGCCGCCTCGTGAGGGATCTGGTTTGGGAGCTCCATCCCCACATGCAACGCCGGGTCGCGGTGACCCTCGACAGCGACCTCGATCGGGATCTGGGACTTGATAGTCTAGGCCGCGCTGAGTTGGTCCTGCGCATCGATCGGACATTCAGGGTTCGTCTACCCGATCGGTTGCTCGCCGATGCGGACACGCCGCGTGATCTTCTGCAGGCGCTTCTTGTGGCAGCTCCGGACCGTGCTGCAGTCATGAACGCGCTGCCGGCCGCACCGATGGAGCTGCCTGAGGTTGTTGCGCCCTTCACCGCTGAGACGCTTATCGATGTTCTAGCTTATCATGTGCGCTCGCATGGCAACCGCCCACACGTGCTCCTTTGGCGCGGCGAAGACGACGAACAGACAATCACTTTTGCCGAACTCGATCGCGAGGCCCGCGTCATGGCAGCCGGCCTTATCGAGCACGGGCTAACACCTGGCGAGCGCGTCGCCATCATGCTGCCCACGGAGGCCGCGTTTTTCGAGGCCCTCTTCGGCGTGTTATTTGCGGGCGGCATACCCGTTCCTTTGTATCCGCCGTTCCGGAGAGCGCAAGTCGAGGATCACCTACGGCGGCAAGCCGGGATTTTAAGGAACGCCGGCGCGAGCCTTCTCATTATCGGTTCGGAGATCCGCAACGTCGGCCAGTTGATGTTGGGTCTATGCGAAGACCTTCGATGTGTGGAGACAGTGCAGGCGTTCTCGCGCGCGGGCTCGATCGAGCAAATCGTGCCGGCCGGACCGGAGACGATTGCGCTCATTCAATACACGTCCGGAAGCACCGGCGACCCCAAGGGGGTCGTCCTCACGCACGCGAATCTTTTGGCGAACATTCGAGCGATGGGCGAGGCGCTCGATGCAAGCTCGGCGGACGTATTCGTGAGCTGGCTGCCGCTCTATCACGACATGGGGCTGATCGGGGCCTGGCTCGGCACGCTTCACTACGGCGTGCCAACGATCATCATGCCGCCGCTCGCTTTCCTTGCGGACCCGGGTCGATGGCTGCGCGCGATGGGCCGGCACCGGGCCACACTTTCTGCCGCGCCCAATTTCGCATTTGAGTTGTGCTGCAAGAACGTGCGTGACGAGGACATCAAGGGACTCGACCTTAGCTCGCTTAAGATGCTGGTGAACGGGGCAGAACCGGTTAGTCCTGCCACGATTGAGCGGTTCACGGCTCGCTTCGCGAAGTTTGGGTTCCAGCCCGAAGCCTTAGCCCCCGTCTACGGACTGGCTGAAAACTCCGTGGGTCTGACTTTTCCTCCGATCGGCCGGGGACCGATCGTGGACAGGGTCCAGCGTCCGGCGCTTTCTCGTGATGGGGATGCGAAAATGGCCGACCCCGGCGACGCGACAGCGCTGCAATTTGTGGCTTGCGGGCGTCCCATCGAAGGTCATGAAGTTCGCATTGTGGATGAGGCTAGCGCCGAGTTGCCCGAACGTACCGAGGGCCGGCTCCAATTCAAGGGTCCTTCCGCGACGCGCGGTTATTTCCGCAACGATGAGAAGACCAAGGCGCTATTCGACGGCGAATGGCTGGAGAGCTGAGATCGGGCCTACATCGCCAGCGGTGACGTGTTCATCACGGGCCGCATCAAGGACATGATTATCAAGGCGGGGCGCAACATCTACCCGCACGAGCTGGAGGAACTCGTCGGCGGCGTCGACGGCGTGCGCAAAGGGTGCGTGGCCGCCTTTCCGAGCAAATCCGGGGGTGCGGATACCGAGCGCCTCGTGCTGCTTGTTGAGACGCGTCTCACCGAGCCCGACGCAATCGACGCCCTTAGGAGCCGGATTGTCGAGGTGGCGAAAGTGCAGCTCGATATTGCACCTGACGAGGTGGTGCTGGCGCCGCCTCACACGGTGCCGAAGACATCGAGCGGCAAGCTGCGCCGCTCCGCAGCGCGCACCCTTTATGAGAGCGGTCTGCTTTCGGAGAAAGGCTCCACGCTATGGTGGCAGCTGGCACGGCTCTCCCTTTCCGGGTTCGGCAATCGGGTGCGCCGTCTGCGCAGATGGATCTTCGATCGTGTCTATGCGGGCTACTGGTGGACGCTGCTGGTCGCAATCGCGGCCATCTTGTGGCCCGTCGTTGTGGTTTTGCCGAAGCGGCAGTGGGGCCATCAGGCGATCCATTACCTAGCGCGCGCGTTCTTGTGGCTCACGGGCCTGTCGCCCAAGGTCGTCGCGGAAGGTCCGATCCCTGCGCGCAATGTGATGCTCGCCGGCAGCCATTCGAGCTATCTCGATGCGGTGGTGCTCTCAGCCGTGATCCCGGGGCCGCTCTCCTTTGTTGCGAAAGAGGAGCTGGCCGGCCAGCGGGTGGCGGGGCCCATCCTGCGCCGCATCGGCACGTTGTTCGTACGCAGAGCGGACATCATGGGAGGCGTCGAAGACACGCGCAGTGTGCTAGAGGCATCGCTGGCCGGTGAGCGCATCGTCTCGTTCCCGGAAGGGACATTCACTCGGATGCCGGGCCTTCTCGGGTTTCAGCTCGGAGCCTTCTTGGTTGCGGTCAAGGCCGGCGTTCCGGTCGTCCCGGTCGTCATCACAGGCACGCGGTCAGTCCTACGCGGTGGACAGTGGTTTCCACGACATGGTGAAATAGGCGTCCACATTGGCGAAGCGCTGCAAGCAGAGGGAGACGATTTCAGCGCGGCCGTGCGCCTGCGCGATGCTGTGCGCGCGCGGATGCTAGCGCTTTGCGGCGAGCCTGATCTCGCAGTGGAGAAGGTATCGCTGGAAGCGACACCGATGATTACATCGCAGCGGGTATCATGAGGGCGGAAACGGCAATGCCCTCGACACGCAATCGGTGCTGCACGTCGGATGTAAGTCTGACGGCGGCTGAGGAACCCGCGTCGGACGTACCGGAAGGGCGGCAGGGCTGCCACGAACGCTAAAGGCGCCGATGGTATCTAGCCGAGCGAGGTATACGGTCGGATGCCGTTGCAGTGTCGCAGCCAGCTCTCGACGAGAATCTGAGCCTCATGGTTGGCCAATGTCCGCTTTTGGCACATAGCGGACATGGACCCCACCTCCGAGAATGTCCGCTCCTGCGGGTAAAGCGGACATGTCCAATGCACGCCCGAATGTCTTGTGGGCACCTCGAAAAATAACCCATGCTCCGATTTATGCGAGTCTGATGCCTGACAGATTGATTCGGGCGGGGCACGATGGCGCAGATTGGGTTTTTCGATTCCGACAGGCGGCTTGAGCTTCTGTCGAAGAAAGGTGATCGGCTTGAGGCGATCGATAAGCTCGTGTGTTGGGAGAGCTTTCGCGCCGACATCGAGGCCGATGTTATGACGCCGGACGACGCAAAAAAGTCCAACGCCGGCCGCAAGCCCATCGATGCCATTATTCTGTTCCGCATGCTCGTCGTGCAGACGCTGTACAATCTCTCCGACGAGGAAACCGAATTCCAGATCAACGACCGCATGGCCTTCGTTGGCTTCATCGGCAAGGGTTTGGAGGGCCGCATCCCCGACGCCACAACGGTGTGGCTCTTCCGCGAGAAGGTTGCCCCACCCCGCCTAGTCGAGAAACTGCTCGAGCGCTTCGACCAGCCCCCGGGCGCCAAGGGCTACATCGCGCGCGGCGGGC
>JAAERO010000184.1 GCA_024230315.1 Hyphomicrobium sp. | reverse complement strand
CAGCCCAAGACGACTGCTTTCGCTTTCACCCGCAAGGTGTGACAAGACTGCCCCCAAATCATAGCCCCAAACGACTGAATCGTAACGGAATTACGCCAGTAGCGCAGCAGAAATCCGGCGTCTACTTGGGGAATGCGGGTTTAGAGTAAGATTCACGTTCTTGATGGAGACCTTCCGGGCTTGGCGAGTGATTTCATCAAGAACGATCTTGCTCTAGAGCAAGCGGCCCTTGACGCCAAGCACCCTGCGGGGGTAATCCCCGACACATCCTCGTGGTCATTTGGCCGGACGGCTTGCCGCCACGTTAAACTAAGTCGCTAAAATGGCCGAGCGCACCCCGGTTTCTCCTGCGTCGGCTTATGAACGAGCGGCGCGAGGCGAGCCGGGATTTTTAATGGGCGAAGCACCCTTAAGGACTGCGTATGGCGAGCAAAGACGATCAAACGGATAAATCGGCCGGCTGGGCCACCCAAACTCAGCTCGTGCACGGCGGCACACAGCGCTCGCAATTCGGCGAGACATCTGAAGCACTCTTCCTCACGCAGGGTTTTGTCTACGACTGCGCCGAGCAGGCCGAGGCACGCTTCAAGAACGAGGACCCTGGCTATCAGTATAGCCGGTTCGGCAATCCTACGGTCACAATGTTCGAGGAGCGCATTCGCTTGCTGGAAGGGGCGCAAGAAGCGCGCGCAACAGCGACGGGCATGGCTGCAGTAAACGCCGCGCTGCTCTCCTACCTCAAGGCCGGCGACCATATCGTGTCAGCGCGCGCGCTATTCGGCGCCTGCCGCTATATCATAGAGACGTTGTGCCCGCGCTACGGCATCGCCTCCACTCTGGTCGACGGACGCGACTTGGATGCCTGGAAGAATGCCGTGCGCCCCAATACCAAGATGTTTTTCTTCGAAACGCCGGCAAACCCAATACTCGAACTCATCGATATTGCCGCGGTCTCGCGCCTTGCCAAGGACGCCGGCGCTCTCGTCGTTGTCGACAACGTATTCAGCACGCCGATGCTTCAGCGTCCGCTAGAACACGGGGCGGACGTTGTCGTCTACTCGGCGACGAAGCATATAGACGGCCAGGGGCGGTGCTTGGGCGGGGCTGTGCTCGGCAGTGCCGACTACGTGAATAACCATCTGCAAGAGTACTTGCGTCAGACCGGACCGACCATGAGCCCGTTTAATGCGTGGGTCATGCTCAAGGGCCTGGAGACGATGCCCGTGCGGGTGCAAGCGCAGACGGCGACGGCGACAAAAGTTGCCGATTATCTCATCGCTCATAACGGCGTGACGCGCGTGCTCTATTGTGGACACTCCGACCATCCGCAAGCCGACATTGCACGCCGACAGATGACTGGCGGCGGGCAGATCGTGACGTTCGATGTGGCCGGCGGAAAGGCCGCAGCCTTCCGTTTCCAAAACGCTTTGTCGCTCATCAAGCTGTCCAACAACCTTGGTGACGCCAAAAGCCTGGTGACGCATCCCGCGACCACGACACACTACCGCATTGGCCCCCAAGCGCGTGCCGAGCTCGGTATCAACGATGGTATGCTACGCCTTTCGGTAGGGCTCGAAGCATTTGAGGATCTTGCCGCCGACCTGGAAACCAGCCTCGATGCTGCCCGCAACAGCTGAACAATCTCGCTAAATGTGCGACATTGACCGCATCAGCGGGCAGAATACAATCCGCCCGCGCCACCTCCGTCGACACCGCAGGGGACCATACCGGCATGTATGAAACTGTGACCTGCGGTATCCGCATCAACGTCACCCCACAGTATCTCGACGATCAATCGTCGCCGGAAGACAGCGAGTTCTTCTGGGCCTACACCATTGAGATCACAAACGAGACCGAAAAAGCCGTGCAGCTACGCTCGCGCGTGTGGCACATCACTGATGGGCAGGGAAACACTGAGGAAGTGCGTGGACCCGGTGTTGTGGGCGAGCAGCCGGTCATCGTACCTGGCAGCTCCTTCAGCTATACGTCGGGTTGCCCGCTGAACACACCGTCCGGCATTATGGTCGGCAGCTATCAGATGGAGGACGAGAGCGGCGCGCTATTCGATGTCGCCATTCCAGCCTTCTCGCTCGACTGCCCCTTTGCCGTGCGCAGCGTGAACTAGTAACATTCGCAAATCGCACTGGACGAGGACACTAATGAAAGGACCCAACTATTCCGCAACCGAGCTGCTAGCGCGGCTCGTCAACTTCGATACGACGAGCCACAAGAGCAACATGGCGCTCGTGCGCTTTGTTGAGGACTATCTGGCGCAGCGCGGAATAGCCAGCCAGATCGTGTTCAACTCAGAGAGCAGCAAGGCCAACCTTTTTGCGACAATTGGACCGGCCAACGTACCAGGCGTCGCACTCTCGGGTCACACCGACGTTGTCCCGGTTGAAGGGCAGAACTGGACCAGCGATCCCTTCATGCTCGCAGAGCGCGACGGACGGCTCTATGGGCGCGGCACTGCCGACATGAAGAGCTTTCTCGCTTGCGCCTTGGCCGCGGTGCCCGACTTTCAGCGCCGAAAGCTCAAAGTTCCAATCCACATTGCGTTTTCCTACGACGAAGAAATCGGGTGCCTTGGCGTGCGTCCTATGATCGCTGAGTTCGGCCACAGCCTTATCAAGCCGCGTATTGTGATCATCGGCGAACCAACTTCTATGAGCGTCGTCGACGCCCACAAGGGGCCGGTGCGCTGGCACGTGGAGATCGAAGGCCGCGCGGCGCACTCAAGCATGGCGCACTTGGGTGCCAATGCAATAACCGCGGCGGGCGCCTTGTTGAACGAGCTGCGCCTGATTGAAAAGGAGCTCATGGTCGCACCGCGCAACGAGCGCTTCGATCCGCCCTACGCCACGCTGCAGGTCGTCCTTATCAACGGTGGAACGGCAACGAACATCGTTCCTGTCTCGTGCAGCGTCGATTTCGATCTGCGCGCACTGCCTGGCGTCGACGCCAACACGATAGATCAACACGTGCGCGCCTTCGTCGCGCGGGAGTGTTTGCCGGAACTGCAGCACGTCGCGGCAGAGGCACGAATTAACGTCGCTATAGCCAACCAGGTGCCATCGTTTGCGGCCGGCGCCAACTCGGAGGCCGTCGCGCTTGCCCTCAGTTTGGCCGGCCAAAATGAGACGTACGCCGCTTCATACGCGACCGAGGCCGGCTTGTTTCAGGACGGTGGTTCGCCGTCCGTCGTCATCGGGCCTGGTGACATTGCGCAAGCGCATACGGCGGATGAATGGATCGCCAAGGATCAGATCGAAAAATGCTCAGGATTTCTCACGCGTCTCGCGGATTGGGCCGAAAATTAGGAGTTTTTCAATGCACTCCCTAGCCATCCTATATTCAAGCTTTGCAGCAGCCGTCCTAATTGCCACGTTGTCGCCAGCTCATGCACAAACGTCTCCTGACGCCGACCAAATCGCGTACAACAACGCTTGCCGCACCTGCCACTCGATCAAAGAAGGCGATAATCGGCTCGGCCCTAGCCTCTATGGCATTGTCGGCAAGAAAGCCGGCACAGTAAGCGGCTACGACTCCTCCTCCGCCATGCGACAGTCCGGCATTGTTTGGGATGAGCAGAACCTCGACAGGTTTATTGCTGACCCTGACCAGGTCGTCCATGGGAACGCCATGAGGCCTTTTGGCGGCATCGACTTAGAGGACGAGCGCCAAAAAATCATTAGCTATCTCAAATCGGCCGGCGGAAACTAGCGCGTGCTTATTCGAGCTCGTCTGAACGGAAGCGATACGTAGCCGTGCAGAACTCGCACGTGACGCTGACGCTCCCGTCCGCTTCATGCATATTGGAAAGATCGTCCACTCCGAAGCTGCGCAAGAATCCTTCGATGCGCTTGCGCGAGCAGCGGCAGCAAGCCTCAACCGGTGTGGGTCTCAGTGCACGCACACCTTCCTCGTGAAACAACCGAAAGAGCAGCCGTTCCGGCGACAGCGTGGGGTCAAGCAATTCGTGGTCTTCCACTGTCGCAGCGAGAATGCGGGCTCGCTCCCAGTCATCATCGTCCTCGCCAGGTAGACGCTGTTCGTCGGCCTCTTCATCGACGGGCGCGCGCGGCTTGCCGCCATCTCCAGTCAAGTTCTGGATCATGAGGCCACCCGCGCGCCAGCGCCACTGGCCCGGATCGCCGTTCTCGCCGGCCACGTAGTGTTGAGCCACCGCTAGACGCAGAAATGTCGGCAACTGCTCGGATTGGCGAAAATAGGTGAGCGCTGCCTCGCCTAGGCTTTCGCCGTCGAGCGCCACGATGCCCTGATAGCGATCCATGTCGTCGCCAGGATCAATAGTCATGGCAAGGTAGCCGGAACCTAAAAACGTACCTTGATCTACGCTGGCGCTTTCGCTGCTAATCGCGTCAAGACGTGCCTTGTCGTATCGAACGTAGGCACGCACGCGACCGGGCGTCTCGAAATTGACGACGATAAAGTCGAGCAGACCGTCCGTCTTAGTTTGCAGCGTCAGCTTGCCGGAGAATTTTAAGGCCGTGCCCAACATGACCGTGAGCGCCACTGCCTCACCCAAAGTGTGTGAGACAGATTCGGGCGCATCGTGGCGGGAAAGGATGGTGTCGATTGCTGGACCGAGCCGCACGACCCGGCCAATAACGCCTGAGCGTTCGGTGCGGAAGGGGAGCACGATGTCGTCGCGCAGAGTGTCGCCAATCTGCTCTGTGGCGGCGGCGGCGGTCATCTAACCTGCTCCGAGGCACCAAGCAAGAATGGCCTTTTGTGCGTGAAGACGGTTTTCGGCCTCATCGAACACAACTGATTGCGGTCCGTCGATGACGTCAGCGGACACCTCGTGGCCGCGATAGGCAGGAAGGCAATGCATGAAGATTGCACCCGACGCTGCTTGGCTCATTAGTTGGGAATCGACGGCAAAGGGCTTCAAGATCTTCTTGCGCCACTCCGCGTCGGTCTGCCCCATCGACACCCAAGTATCTGTCACGACGCAGTCGGCGCCGCGCGCCGCTTGCGCGGCATCGCTTCCGATAGACACAGCGCCCTTCTCCCGCGCCACCCAGTCGATAACTTCTTGCTTTGGAGCCAGCTCGTCGGGGCACGCGATGCGAAGCTCAAAACCAAAGCGCACCGCGGCGTGCATCCATGAAGCGGCCACGTTGTTTCCATCCCCCACCCACGCGATCAGCCGACCCTTGATGGGGCCTAAGCGTTCCTCGAACGTAACGATATCGGCAATGACCTGGCAGGGATGGCTCCTGTCGGTGAGCCCGTTAATCACGGGAACTGTCGCGTGACGAGCAAGCTCGAGCAATGTTGAGTGCGCATTGGCGCGGATCAAGATGGCATCGACATAACGCGACAGCACGCGTGCGGTATCAGCAATCGACTCGCCGCGCCCGATCTGAAGATCGGTATGGTTGAGCGATAGCGTCTGACCGCCGAGCTGGCGCATGGCAACATCGAAAGAAATACGCGTGCGTGTCGACGGCTTCTCAAAGATCGTCACAAGAACAGCGTCGTCTATACCGTCAGGCTTCATCTTTTCCGGCACGCGCTTGCCAGCGCGCTTCATGGCGTGCGTCGTATCGACGATATGGCGCAGCGTCTTGGCATCGAGCGCATCGATATCGAGAAAATGCCTTGGCAGCGATGAAAGTTGTGTTGTTGGGGCCATAGTGGTCCGGTCGGCTCGAGTGGAAACGAGGGTCAAGATGCGGCGCTCGCCGCGCGGTCGAGGGCACGCGAAAGGCGTTCGCCGGCCTCCGCAATTTCCTCGTCCTTGATATTGAGGGGCGGAAGGAGACGAACAACGTTGTCCGCGGCGCCCACGACGAGCAGGTTTTCATTGACGGATCCCTTAACAAGGTCGGCCACCTGCACATACTTAAGCTTGAGGCCCATGATGAGCCCCTGGCCGCGAACCTCCTCCACGATGTCGGCGTGCTGATCGGCGATTCCGGCGAGAATTTGCTTCAATCGGAGTGCTTTTCCCTGCACTGCCTCGAGGAAGCCCGCCTCCAGAACGGCATCGAGCACAGTATTGCCGACAGCGGTGGCGAGCGGATTGCCCCCGAAGGTCGACCCGTGCGTACCAGCCGTCAGGCCTCTGGCGGCCTCCTCGGTGGCCAGCAGGACCCCCAGCGGAAAGCCGCCACCAATCCCTTTGGCGATGGCCATCAGGTCGGGCGTGACGCCGGCCCATTCATGCGCGAAGAGCTTGCCGGTGCGGCCCATGCCCGATTGCACTTCGTCGAGGATCAAGAGCAAGCTTTGCCGATCGCACAGCTCACGCAGGCCGCGCAGGAACTCGGCCGGAGCGACGTTGATGCCACCCTCGCCCTGGACGGGCTCGATCATGATGGCACCCGTCTCAGGCCCTATTGCTTGCTCCACGGCCGCAATATCGGCGAAAGGCACATGGTCGAACCCCTCGGGTGGTAGACCGAAACCTTCCAAGTGCTTTGCGTTGCCGCCGGCCGAAATAGTGGCGAGCGTACGGCCGTGAAACGCACCCTGAAACGTGATGATGCGCCAGCGCTCAGGATGGCCGGAAACGTAGTGATAGCGCCGCGCAGCCTTGATTGCGGCCTCGCAAGCCTCCGCGCCCGAGTTGCAGAAGAAAGCCCGATCGGCAAAAGTCGCTGCGGCGAGGCGTTCGGCAAGCCGTTCCTGGCCGGCGACCCGATAAAGGTTCGACGTGTGCCAAAGCTTCTCGGCCTGCTCAGTGAGGGCGGCAACGAGGCGCGGGTGGGCATGGCCCAGCACGTTCACGGCGATCCCAGAGCCAAAGTCGAGATAGCGGTCGCCCGCGCTGGTGATAAGCCAAGCGCCCTCACCCCGCTCAAAGACGAGATCGTGGCGTGCGTAAGTCGCCATCACGGCCGGCGACAGGCCGTTTGTAGGGGCGGCCTTCGTTTTGGGCTCCGAAGCCGCCAAGGAAGCAGACATCGGTGCCCATCCCTGTGCAGCAGAAAATCGTAAGAAAATTAAAAGAGCCGCCCTGTTCGGCGGCCCTCAAGCCGTTGGTGATACGCGCGCACCGGTGGGGCTGTCAACGCACGACCACAGGCCCAAAATAGCTCTGTCACGGGCAATTGGCCCGCACATCGACGTCTTGTTTGCGGTGCATGGGTTGAAAGGTTGTATGACACCTCCGTGGGCTGCGATTTGCGGCATCGCGAAATCAGATTGACCGTAAAGACAGGGGCGCTTGAGGTTGCGTGTTGCGAATATGTTACCTTTCCCAGGAAAAGGAGCCCCACCCAGGCCCTTGATCTTGTAGGTTCAATTCAAGCTGTTGTAGGTTTGCCTTCTCGGCACCCGAGATGTGGCATCAGTCGCCGCTCTCGTCGCGTAGCCCGAAGCGCACCGGACGGAGCTGTTCGCTCCCCAGCGTTAGGTGCGTTTCAGTATCTTTGCGTTCCATCCAGTTCAGCGTCCGTAGACCGGTCAGGCCGGCGGTATTTCGTGTTCGTGGTGTCTCGTATGCCCGTCCGCGCAAATCCCTTGTCTGCACCGAATGTCAATAGGCGTGCGCCGGATCGCGTGCTCGCCCGATGTTCAGGAACAAATAGATGGCGTGGACGGATGATCGAGTGGACCTTCTGAAGAAGCTCTGGGTCGAGGGCTTGAGCGCAAGCCAAATTGCTGGACGCCTTGGCAGTGTCAGCCGCAACGCGGTGATTGGCAAAGTGCACAGACTTGGCCTTTCTGGTCGCGCCACGACTTCTCGCATGAAAAGCCACCGCCCGCGCCAGCGCATGGCCTCCAAACGCTTGGCAAAGTCGCGTTATGCGACAATCGGAAATCCAGCTCTACGCGCGCTCTACAACGCAGAGACCAACGTCTATTTGCCACCGACGGAAGAATTGGTCATCCCGGTTGCGGAGCGCAAATCCATCCAAACGCTGACCGAGGTCACGTGCCGCTGGCCGATCGGCGACCCGCAGCACACCGAATTCCACTTCTGCGGCAAAAACAAAGTTCCAGGCCTGCCCTACTGCGAATTCCACGCGCGCCGGGCGTTTCAGCCGCCACAAACGCGGCGTCGCGACCGCTCGGTTGCCGAGCCGGCGCAAGCCGCACTCGCGCCGGTCGCTGAGAGCAAGGAGCCTGCACAGTCCTGATAGATTAAAAGTTGGCCGTGTCGGGAACGACAACGGCAGCGGGGGAGAAGACCGGACGCCTCTTTGAGGAGTCCGGTCTTTCTTTTTTATAAGGGCAGAGACGACGGCACTCCCCGAATAAATCCCGTTTCGCTGAGGCCGAAGGTGGAGAAGAGGGCAAAGGTCAGTCGTCGGTCGAGCCACTAAACACATAGCCAGCGCTGCGCACGGTGCGGATGGGATCATGCTCGTTGCCGCGAATCAGCGCCTTGCGCAGGCGGCCGATGTGCACATCGACCGTGCGCTCGTCGACAAAAGCATCACGCCCCCACACCCCGTCGAGGAGCTGCGCGCGCGACAGCACGCGACCGGAGCTTTCCATGAGAAATTCCAGAAGACGGAACTCGGTGGGGCCGAGGCGCACCTGCCGCAGACCGCGGCTAACCTTGTGGGCCGCGCGATCGAGCTCGACATCGCCGATCTTAAGAACATCGGCCATGCGTCGGGGCGCGGTTCTCCGCAAGATTGCCTTCACGCGCGCCATCAGTTCGGGCAGCGAAAACGGCTTGGTAACGTAGTCGTCAGCGCCCGTGGACAGGCCGCGTATGCGGTCGCTCTCCTCTCCGCGCGCCGTCAGCATGATGATTGGAATACTGCGCGAATTCGTCATGGAGCGCAGACGTCGGCACAGCTCGATACCCGACACGCCAGGCAGCATCCAATCGAGTACCACGAGATCGGGACGCTCCTCATCCAGCAGGATGAGAGCTTCCTCGCCCGACTCGGCGTGCGCAACACGAAACCCCTCTGACTCCAGATTGTAGCGGAGTATTTCCGCGAGTGGCGCTTCATCCTCGACGACCAGTACCTTGGCAGACATACCGATTGCCAATCCTCCTTGTGTGATCAGCTGCCAGAAATAAGTGTGGAGCTAGTTTGATCGTCTTTCGGGCGGTCGTCGGTGATATTGAAACCGCGCACGAGGTAGTGGATGGTCTCAGCGATATTGGTGGTGTGGTCGCCGACCCGTTCGATGTTCTTGGCGCCGAACAACAGATGCGTTGATATGCCGATATTGCGCGGGTCCTCCATCATGTAAGTCAAGAGTTCGCGGAACAGAGAATTGTACATGGCGTCGATTTGTGTGTCATTGCTCCAGACCGAGAGGGCCTTCTCCGCGTCGCGCTCGCTATAGGCGTCGAGCACCTCCTTGAGCTGATGCAGCGCAAGCTCCGCCATATGGCGGATCCCCGTCATCAATGGCCTGGGGTGCACTTCATCAGCGATCGCAAGCGAACGCTTGGCGATGTTCTTGGCGAGATCGCCTATGCGCTCAAGATCGGTGGTGATGCGCAGCGCACCAACGATATGGCGAAGATCGTTCGCCATCGGCTGACGGCGCGCCACCATCGAGATGACCTGCTCTTCCACCTCGCGCTCCAAATCGTCGATCGCGCGATCCGACCTAACAACGTCCTCGGCGAGCTTGGGATCACGCCGCTCGAGCGCCTCCAAGGAGCGCCCTAGCAACTGCTCCGCGAGACCGCCCATCTGCGCGATCTTCCTGTCGAGCAACCCAAGCTCTTCCTCGTAGGATTTTACTGTGTGCTCGTTCATTGGCTCTCCTTGACCTCACGAATTGGCAAATGGGGATGAGAATCTCATTAGCCGAATCGTCCCGTGATGTAGTCCTGTGTCCGCTTGTCTGTCGGGTTTGTGAAAATATCGGCGGTTGAGCCTTCCTCGACGAGAATGCCGAGATGAAAGAACGCCGTGCGCTGAGAAACGCGAGCCGCTTGCTGCATGGAGTGCGTGACAATGACGATGCAGTAGTTTTTCTTCAACTCGTCAATCAGCTCCTCGACTTTAGCGGTGGCTATAGGATCGAGGGCGGAGCACGGCTCGTCCATCAAGATTAGCTCGGGATTGACGGCGATCGCACGAGCGATGCAGAGACGCTGCTGCTGGCCGCCTGAAAGACCCGTGCCGGGCTCATGAATGCGATCCTTTACCTCTGAAAGCAGTCCCGCCTTTTCCAGGCTCGAAATCACGATCTCTTCCAGATCGCTTTTTGAACGCGCTAGTCCGTGGATACGTGGGCCATAGGCGATATTCTCGAAGATAGATTTCGGAAATGGGTTGGGCTTTTGAAATACCATCCCCACACGACCTCGCAGCTCGACAACATCGAGGTCAGGATCGTGAACATCCCGACCGTCAACTTTTATCTCACCGGTGACGCGGCAATCGGGAATCGTATCATTCATGCGATTGAGGCAGCGTAAGAAAGTCGACTTGCCACAGCCCGACGGCCCGATGAGCGCCATAACGGCCCTATCGGGAATGTCCAGATCGATATCGAACAGCGCCTGCTTCAGACCATAGAAGACCGACACCTTTCGGCTTGTCACTTTGTGAGGATTCATCACCGTATCGCTTGCTACCGATCCGGATTTATCCATTTCCATTGTGAAAGCCTTCGACTGGTCATTCATAGCAGGGGCTCCATCTGCCGCGCAGCGTCACCATTTACGCTCCACCCGCTGACGAAGGTAGACCGCAATCGCGTTCATAATGATCAAGAAGCTCAACAGGATAAGGATCGCTGCGGACGTGCGGCTAACGAAGCCTCTTTCCGGACTGTCGGCCCACGAAAAGATTTGCGTTGGAAGTGCCATTGCTGGCTGCAGAAGCCCCATGTTTTCGATGCTCGGTATGAATGCATTCATGCCGATCAACAAAAGCGGCGCCGTCTCGCCAAGCGCCTGGGCCAAACCGATGATGGTACCTGTCAGGATGCCCGGCAAAGCCAATGGCAGCACATGATGCAGCATAACCTGATGCTTGGAGGCGCCGACACCATAGCCACCCTCTCGGATCGACGGCGGCACAGCTTTCAGGGCCGCACGCGTTGCAACGATAATCGTCGGCAGCGTCATGAGCGCGAGCACCATGCCACCGACCAGCGGCACGGAACGTGGAAGGCCGAATACGTTGAGAAACACCGCGAGACCGAGCAGGCCGAACACCACTGAGGGCACCGCCGCCAAGTTGTTGATGTTCACCTCGATGAAATCAGTCCACCGGGTCTTGGGCGCAAACTCCTCCAGATAAACAG
The DNA here is from genome assembly GCA_024230315.1 of Hyphomicrobium sp. Lineage (GTDB taxonomy): Bacteria > Pseudomonadota > Alphaproteobacteria > Rhizobiales > Hyphomicrobiaceae > Hyphomicrobium_A. Next base: position 23,185 of record JAAERO010000184.1, on the reverse strand, counting down.
CCGTCGCGATCCCGATCGGGAAGCTGAGAAGGAAGCACACGAGTAACGCAAGGAACGAGCCCGTCAACGCGCCGGAAAGTCCTGCAAGTTCAGGAAAGCGGCTATCCGCATTAAAGAAGAGCTCCCACGTGAAGTGGGTCGTCAAAAGTCCCCGCTTCTTCAGGCTATCGAACCATTGCAAATCCTTTTCCGAGGAGAAACGCGGGTTGAGAACCTTGGCTTCACCCGTGCGCGCTAGGTTGTCGTAGTGCTTAGAGAGAGGCAGATTGACCTGGATCGTTTTGCCGACCAAAGCGGGGTCGGCTAGCACACGCGCCTTTACGGCAGAGGCAACATCTTGCGACAGGATCTCCTCGTAGGCTCTAGAATGCGCACGCATATAGAACGTACGAAAAGCCTCATCGACCATGCGCTGATAGTCGGCCGCCTCAACGTCACCCTCAGGCACGTCCCCTGGGTTGATGTAGACATCGGCCTTTACGTAGGCCTTATCGTTCTCGACGTGCAGAACACCCCTTCTCTTCAGAACATTGAAGAGTGCGACGCGGTCACCCGATAAGGCGTCGATTTCGCGGGGAATAACACCCTTGGAAAGTTGATCAAAGGGATCAGATAGGGGCACCTTGATATCGACAAGATCACCAATTTCTTCGGGATGAGCGATCACGTAGTTACGCACCACATAAGGGGCGCCGGAGCTAAGCGACTTACCAAGCTGCCGGCGTTCCATTGGGCTCGTCACCTCCGGGAAGTATGTGAAAAAAGCATTGCGCGCCATCTTGCGGTAATTGGCAGCGCCGGGATTGGCTTTGTCGATGACGTTGGGATCCAGATAGATCGTCAACCCGATCTTGGTCGTGAAGAAGGCCACGTAGCCTGAGAAGATCAGCGACGAAAACAGAATCCCAAGCAATACGATGGCCAGTCCGATGGACCCCAGCCCATAGTACTGTAGTCGCCGATCGGCCGCGTATCGGCGGCGCACACGGCGTTTGGCCGCGTTCGTACGCCAATAATTCTCCCGCGTGCGCGCGCCCGGCGCCTGAGCGATAGCATCACTCATATTGTTCTCGATATTTTTGTACGATCCGCAAAGCGATGATGTTCAAAACGAGCGTCGACAAGAAGAGCACCAAACCTAAAGCAAATGCGGCCAGGGTCTTCGGATTGTCGAATTCGGTGTCGCCGGTCAACAGCGTCATGATTTGTACGGTTACCGTTGTAACCGGCTCGAAGGGGTTGAACGTCAGCGACGCGATGATGCCCGCAGCCATGACAACGATCATGGTTTCGCCGATGGCTCGACTAGCCGCGAGCAGGACACCGCCCATGATGCCTGGCAACGCGGAGGGAAGGAGAACCTTGGTTATAGTCTCCCCCTTAGTCGCACCTAGGGCATAAGAACCGTCGCGCATGGATTGCGGTACGGACGCAATGGCATCGTCCGATAGCGACGAGATAAAGGGAATAAGCATGATGCCCATGACAGCACCTGCGGCGAATGCACTATTCGGCGCGATTTCAAAGCCCATAGCTTGACCGATGTTGCGTATCGCAGGCGCGACGGTCAGCACGGCAAAGAAGCCGTAAACAACCGTCGGAATACCGGCAAGTATCTCCAGAAGGGGCTTGATCACCGAACGAAACTTGGATGACGCATACTCGGTCAGGTAGACCGCTGCGAAAAGCCCAATGGGCGTGGCCACCACCATTGCAATAAGCGCAATCAAAAGCGTACCGGCAAATACGGGAATGGCGCCGAAGGCCCCGCCCGCTGTCACCTGCCCTTCGCGGATGGGAATCTGCGGCTCCCAATTCAACCCGGTCAAGAATTCGGCGACCGAAACTTTGTCGAAGAACCGCAGCGATTCATAGAGGAGCGACGCCACGATGCCGAACGTTGTTAGAATGGCAATCAACGAGCACGCGATCATTAGACCGCTCATCACCAGCTCGACAGTGTTACGCGCCCGGAAACGCGCCGAGATCCGCTGCTGAGCTAGCGCGATCCCTGCAAGCGCGACGGCAACGGCAAGAACGAACAGCGCCCAATCGGCGATCGTGTTCCAGCGATTGTAGCGATCTGCGGCCTCCAAGACGACTGCGTCGGGATCGCCGAAGATATTGCCTGCTGCAACGGACTTGATCTGGCTTATGAGCAGGTCGAGCTGCCCTTTATCAAGACCGTCAACGCCCTCTTTGGGTAAACTTCCAATCAGCAACCAGTCGACGACAGGCCCCTGAAACAACAGCCACAAAAGCACGAGGACGAACGATGGAATCCCCACCAGGGCGGCGACGTACCATCCATGATAGCCAGCCAGCGAGTGCATTCGCACATCGCTCGTTGCGCCTACTGCCAAAGCTTTTCTGTGACCCAGCGCAAATCCCGCCAGGATGAGAAGTAGCAGCACAAGAATGAGGTAGCTCAACATGCCTGGTGCGTAATGCTCTTATTGATGGCCATTTACCAGCATCACAGCAGCAAGCTGGCGTCAGCGTTGATAGGGGCGGCGACTACGCGGCGATGCGAATCGTTCGGCAGCGAGCTTCTAAGCTAAGAGAGTGGCGACCGGACCCGATAGCTTTTTTACCAAGTCCGGCCGCGCCAATACTAAGCTATGCCAACCTTCTTAGTTAGTCGGCATCGCATCACCGTTGAGTGCAGATTTTTGCGTCGCCATCAGCTTGGCGTCGTCGAGGACAACGAGACCGCGCTCGGAAAGATACCCGTCGGCGCCCATGGCTTCATCGCTGACGTACTCCTTAATGAAGTCGTTCATGCCCTTGATCACCTTGCGATGTGCGTTCTTGATGTAGATGTAGAGCGGGCGGGAGATCGCATACTTACCAGAAGCAATCGCCTCCATAGAAGGCTCGACGCCGGCAATCGAAAGCGGCCGAAGCTGGTCTTGGTTTTCAAACAGGAACGAGTAGCCAAAGATGCCAACGGCGTTCGGATCGGCGGCGAGACGCTGAACGATGAGGTTGTCGTTCTCGCCAGCCTCGATGAAGGGGCCGTCCGTGCGCATCGCGGTGCAGTCGGCCTTGTACATTTTCTTGAAGGCCTTCTTTTCACCCTTCATCTCCTCAGCCTTCGCCTTCCAGAAGGGAAGCTTGCCCTTCTTGCAAACGTGGTGAAAGACCAGCTCGACGAAAGCGTCTCGTGTACCCGAAGTCGGGGGAGGGCCATAAACGACGATCGCGATGTCGGGCAGCGCCTTGTCGATGTCTGACCACTTCTTGAATGGGTTGGCGACGAGCTTGCCATCAACTGGGACCTTTGCCGCGAGAGCCCGATAGAGCTGCTCCTTCGTAACATCGATCTTATTGCCCTTGCGGGCGTTGGCGAGCGAAAGGCCGTCGAAGCCGAGCAAGATCTCCGTGATGCCCTTAACGCCGTTCTTCTCGCAGAGCTCGCGCTCAGACGGCTTCATCGCGCGCGAAGCGCCCGTGATGTCGGGATGGGCTTCACCGATGCCCTGGCAGAATATCTTCATGCCGCCGCCGGTACCCGTAGACTCCACTGTGGGCGCAGTACCGCCTTTCTGGGCGAACTCCTCTGCAACCGCCTGCGTGTAGGGAAACACGGTCGACGAACCAACAATCTTGATCTCGCGCGCGGACGCCATACCGGCGAACGCGATTGTGCCAACGACGGCCGCCGCCGCGTAGGCGATGAACTTTATGCTCACGCTAATCTCCCGATCTTGGAGGTGATAGCGAGGGCCATGCTCGTAGACCTCATAGGATTTCGTTAGCCACCACCCGGCGCCCTTCGCGCCGACAGGGCCATTGCTAGACCAGCGCCGCTATGCTTTTATGACAGTTTAATTCGTTGATAAATATGACATATATAAAGATCGTCGCGCCTGTTACCGAAGTTGGTCAACTGTCCGCCCCAAGCTCATCAAAGCTCACGCCAAATGTCGAACCGACCCCCAACTTAGAAGCGATTTTCAACTCAGCACGGTGCCGGTTGAGGATGTGCTTCACGATGGCAAGGCCCAGTCCCGTGCCGCCTTTCTCCCGGCTCGACGCGACGTTGACGCGATAAAAACGCTCCGTCAGCCGCGGTAAATGCTCAGGCGCAATGCCGGGGCCATCGTCTGTAACGCTCACCCACACTTTTGCAGGCAAGGAGCCTTTGGACGGATCGCGCTCAACACGGACCTGAACTTTGCCGTCTTCCCGGCCGTACTTGATGGCGTTTTGCAAAAGGTTCTGGATGACCTGCACGATTTCCTCCCGATCACCGCGGATGCGAGCGGGAGCATCGTGGCGCTCAAGGGTGATCTCCACCTTGGTCACATCGGTTAGCGGCTCGACTAACTGGCAAACGTATGCCGCCGTTTCATTCAACTCGACAATACCGCGCGGCGGCAAGTGAACGCGCATCTCGACACGGCTCAGTGACAACAGATCATCTATAAGCCGCGTCATCCGCTCTGCCTGACCCGCCATCAACCATAAGAAACGCTCGCGCGCATCTGGGTCTTCGCGTGCCGGTCCCTGCAGCGTCTCCACGAAACCGCGCAGTGACGCCAGCGGGGTTCTCAGTTCATGACTAGCGTTGGCAATGAAGTCCGCACGCATCTGCGCTAGCCGGTCCTGCTCCGTGAGATCGCGGAAGGTGACGAGCAGATACGGAGAGGAGGGCACAGCTGTCTGCACCACGCGCGAAACGGTCGCACAGACGCGCCGCTCCACGGGGACACGCTCGGTAAGTTCCACCTCAACGCGATCATCGGAGGCAAACGCCAGGTCAATGGCGCCGATAAGATCTGGGTTGCGCGTAAACTGACTCATCGGCTGGCCAACTAGGATCTCGGGAAACAGCTCGGTGATGAGACGGTTGTGGTGCACGACACAACCTGCGCCATCGAGCGCAAGAGCCGCAGTGGGAATCGCATCGACTACAGCGCGCCATCCCGTGCGATCGACGTCTGGCGCCTGATCTGTCGGCACCGGTACCTTGGCAAGTACATCGACGGAGAGGGCGGCATCGCGCGGCCAGAACGCGGCTGCAGCCAGCAACGTCACCATGCCTGCGAGTGCGGGCACGCCGCCGAGCTGGCCAAGGACGACGAGCACAGCGAGGATGGCAACCGCGGTGGCCAATGGCATCGACCGGGCCGCCAGCCGCCGCCGCGCGCTCAACAAAGTGGCATTGGCCCAGGCCCCAAGCGCGGCCTTACCCGCTGTCCAGCGCTGACCGCTTGTTGGTGGTCCAATGAACATCTTCAGCGCTTCGATTCGTTGCTGCCAAAAAGGAGGATACACATGCTAAATAACGACGATCGAAGGCACATTCAAACGTCTTGAGCGGCCGGCGGCGCAAGTGCGCGTGCTACCGTTCCAAGGCGAACCAACACGTCCGCTAACGTATCCACGAATAGGGGGAGACGCCTGTGAACTATGAAAACGGCCCCAAGAACCGCAAAACCGCCGTGCCAGACAATTTCGATATCAACGACCCCGTTCTTTCCCCGAAAATCGTCAAGAACGCTCTCGGTTCCGGCGGCTATCCTTATTCTGAGAAGCTGAAGGCGAAGGCATATAAGAAAGAGCTCCTGGCGCTCCAGCTGGAACTCCTGAAGCTGCAGGAATACATCCAAGCATCCCAAGAGCGCCTCGTCATCATCTTTGAGGGGCGCGATACCTCCGGCAAAGGAAGCTGCATTCGCCGCTTCATGGAGCGCCTTAATCCACGTCACGCGCGTTCTGTGGCACTGCCCAAACCAACCGAGGCCGAGCAGGGCGAATGGTACTTCCAGCGCTACGTTGGAAATCTGCCAACCAAGGGCGACATCGTGCTCTTCGACCGGTCTTGGTACAACCGCGCGGGCGTGGAACGCGTGATGGATTTTTGCAGCGAGGAGCAGGTCAGCGCCTTCCTTCGAGACGCACCCGAGTTTGAGGCCCTACTCGTGCGCGACGGGATCCGCTTGTTCAAAATCTTTCTGACGGTCGGGCGCGAAATGCAGCTCCAGCGCTTCCATGAGCGCCGGCACAATCCCTTCAAGCGTTGGAAGATCACAGACATCGATCTCGCTGCAATAGACATGTGGGACGACTACACGGAAGCACAGCATGACATGTTTCGCTTTACACACACGGCGATAACACCGTGGACTATTGTGCGCGCCAACGATCAGCGCCGCGCGAGATTGGAGTCGATCCGCCTCGTGTTGTCGGAGATGGTCTACCCGGGAAAGGATGAGAGTGTGATCGGCAAGCCAGATCCTCTTATCGTCGGCACGGGCCCAGATTTTTTCTATGAGGATTGAGCGGCAGCCTTGCTGTTGACGGGCCTGCACGAATGCACGCGTCAATCAACGCTCAACACTGCAAGTCCGTCCTTGCCTGCTGGCAAGTTCGTTGGCCGAAGCTTGGGTTTAGCTCTTAGCGGTCTAGCGCACGATAAGAAGCGGGCACTCCAGTGCGCAAGCAAGCGGGCGAAGGCTGCCCTCGGCCGGCACCGTAAGACCACCGTACTGCGCCAGGACAAATCCAGCCCGGTGCCGGCGCAGCGTCTCGGCCACCGCTGCCGTATCGCCGCGTTCCACAAGAACAACTTCGAACGGTGTTTCCTCACCGTCACTAAACAGAAGTCGAGCTTCGCCTTCGAGCCAAGCAAGCTCATCTTGCCGATCCCCGACGAGCAGCAGCTTGACCGGCCCACCTGTCGCTTCGTTGATACGTTCGGCAGCCTTGAGCATGGGGCTAAGACGCTCAATCTCCTCTACCACCACAATAATGGGACCTTGAATCCGACTGGCCATTGGACCGGTGATGACGATGCCGGTCGTACCGTGAACCGAGGAGAAAAGATCACGCAGCCGATCTTCCTTCCAAGCACCGAAAGGCTCCGCGATGGTTACGACGTTCCACGGTCCCGTCTCACTACAGGCTCGCGCCAGCGCACGCATGGGATCGTCGCGCACGACCCTACTGCGATAGGTCACAGACGCTTCGCGTGCCGTGGTTGCAATCTGGCGCTGCAATGCCGCGCCCACCAAATGAATCTCTCGTTCCAAGTCGACGCTCGGTAGGGCGCGCCAACCTTCTTCATCTGAGGAAATGATACGCGCAAAGGGAAGGCTTGCAAATTCGAACAGCTGTTGGTCCTCGACGAACAGGCTCTCCACCTCCGAGTCGTAGGCGTGGGCCACGAGCATCGCAGCATCAATTGCAGCCGAACTCGTGCGGGCCGACGACCCTAGCCAGAGCACCACGCGGCCCCTGCCTTCTCCCGCTGCAGCCACATGAGCAATCATACCACGCTCCCTCTTGCATCGGCCGCCCGTTCGTTGCGCTGCTCAAGTGCGCGCTCGATGTCGGCGATAGATGTCACGGCGCGACCGGCGCTCCCTGCCCAATGGTCGGCCTCGCGGCAAAGGTCTGCCATCTCACCAACCTCGAGCGAGAGCTTGCCGTTGCCACCGGCGCGGCGCGACGCCTCGTCGATCAGCACGGCAACGGCACCGCAATCAACTGGCTTCAATGAATGACGCGTGACGATGCCTGCAATAAGGCGCGCATACGCGGCCACGGCTTCCTGCGAGCGGTCGATCGTGTCGTCGAACCTGGCTTCGACCTTGAAGAGGCGGGGTAAATCGGGCCATTGTTTCGCGAGTTGGCGATGATCTGCCGCCTCACCGAACACGGCAAACTTCACGTCAAGCGCAATCGGCTCCAGATCGGGCACCTCGCCAGCGCTGACGCCGAACGGTTCGGCAGGGGGATCGAAGCGGATTTCGCATTCTGAGAGCGCACGCAGCAAAGCGTCCATAACTGCTGTCTGGGCGAGAAGCGCGCGTGCATCAAGGAACATATAGCCTCCATTGGCGCGATGCAGCGCACCCGGACGTATGCGCACGACCTGCGGCTCGTGGGACTCGGCACCCCCGCCGCACTCAATGCGCCCAAAGAGGTTGGCATAGGTCGGGTTTGATTCTTGAACAATGGGCGCGGCACTGTTGACGCCACGCGCCGCCATCACGTGCACGCGATAGCGCGCAAAGCGGGGATCGCCGGTCGTGTTAATAGGAACGCGTGGGCCTTCGTCGACCTTGCCCGCTTCGGAAACAAACAGCCCCGCATTGCGGACCAGATCACGCGCGGCCGCCTTTAAATAGTTTTTGACACCGCTGATGTCCTCAAACTCACACTTGACCTCTTCGAGCGCGGCACTCACTTGGCGTCCGGCGACCTGCTCATTGAGAACCATCAGTCCTTCGCTCAGCATCTTCTCAGAATCAGGCGTTCTGGCGAGTATCGCCTCGATCTCGGTTTCAACGGCGGCAATCTTGGCCTCGATCCCATTGCGAAGCTGTTCTGGCACTGAATTGAAAACGGCGGTACTGACCACCTTGCCTTCGAGGATAGGCGCAACCGCGATGCCGGCCGGCGTGCTGAGGACTGCAATGTTTTGCGGCTCGACCTGGCGGCGGAGGGCCTCCAGCGCATCAGCCCGGCTGAAGCGGAATTCCTCCTCGATCGTGCGGCGGCGCAGCTCATAGTCTTCGGCCCCAAAAGCGGCAGGTAGCGCCTCCTTAAGGCGATCGATTGCACGCGCCATGCCTTCAGCGAACGACTTTGCTGTCCCCGATGGGAATTTCAGAGCACGATAGCGGCCAATTGAATCGAACGAACTGACATAGACCCAATCTGGGGGAGCACCCGTTTTGCTGGCCGTCGCCTCCAGTTTTGTGCGCGCCGCCGTATGCCGGCCCGATCCTGCGGGGCCTACGACAAGCATATTGTAGCCTGGGCCTTTCATACCGGCGCCGAATGCTAGCGCCTCCAGCGCGCGTTCCTGACCTATGAGGTCTCCTTCTGGCTCCAAATCGGCGGTGGTCTCAAATCCGAGGGCCTTGGGGTCGACATGGATCTTAGGCTCCATCGGTGCATTATCCGAACCTGACGGCGTCCCATTGGCCTTTGCCGGCGCTTTTTCCGCTTCGGCCGCCACCGTCACGTCCGTGACCGGTTCCGGAGTGATGGAATCCAGCTTCAGCGGCTCGGACTCAGCCTTCGCCGCCTCCTCGGGCTCAATAGCCCTCGGCTTTGCCGTGTCTTGCTTTGAGCGTCTGAAAAACATGGGGTTCGGCGCCCGCCTTAAAGAGAGTTAGTCACTACGCCAAAAAACGATTCGAGCGGTCCTAAGGCCAACTCAATTGGATTTGCTCTTACCCGCAGAGCATTATGTTGCGGATCACTCGGGTAGGTTGGCCGCACTAGCTGATGGCGCACGGATGACGACATCCCACGATAGAGCGCGTGAAACTGGCATCGATATGGCGGAGAACCTTCAACGCGATGTTGTAACGCGCCAAGTGTGCCGCGGCGTGGGCCGCTTAGTGCGTACACTGGGTTTCTCCAGCCTCACCGAACTGCCTTTGCCCAATGGACGCCGCGCCGACATCACCGCGCTGTCGGCTAGCGGCGATATTTGGATCATCGAGGTCAAATCGAGCGTCGAGGATTTTCGAGCCGACCAGAAGTGGCCAGAATACCGCGAGTTTTCAGATCAGCTCTACTTTGCCGTGGCACCCGAATTTCCCGTGGATATCTTGCCTGCCGACACTGGTCTCATTCTCGCTGATCGATTTGGAGGCGAGATCGTGCGGCCAGCGCCCGAAGCGCGACTCGCACCAGCGCGACGCAAATCCATGACGTTGCGTTTTGCGCACGCAGCTGCCTTTGCGCTGCATACTGCCATCGATCCGTCGCACGAGAATTCTTGAGTGCGCGTTTGCCCTACCGGGCAGCTTGCCCGCCTACTTCGGAGCGCGTTTGGCCAAAATGCGCTGAAGTGTACGCCGGTGCATGTTAAGGCGGCGCGCCGTCTCCGACACGTTGCGATCGCATAGTTCGAATACGCGCTGAATGTGCTCCCAGCGTACACGGTCCGCAGACATCGGGTTCTCCGGCGGCGGTGCCTTGGAGTTCGCGGGCGCCAGAAGAGCATCGGTCACATCGTCAGCGTCTGCGGGCTTGGCGAGATAATCGACCGCCCCGAGCTTCACCGCCGTCACTGCGGTTGCAATATTGCCATAGCCCGTCAACACGATCGCACGTGCATCTGGGCGCATACGCGCCAGCTCGGCGATCACGTCGAGGCCGTTGCCATCCTCTAGCCGCATGTCGACCACGGCAAAGGCAGGCGCCTTGCAGCGAATGAGCTCGATGCCTTCAGCAACCGAATGGCCGCCTCTGACCTCGAAGCCGCGCGTTTCCATGGCCCTGACGAGGCGCTGCAGAAATGCGCGATCATCATCGACGATGACGAGAGAGCGATCTTCTGGCAGCTCGTCTTGACGAAAGGAAAGATCTTCAATCGTGTTCATTTCACCTCCGGGGGTGCCCGGGTCTGCGATCCGGTGCTTTTCCTCCACGATACCTCCCCGTCCCGATGAACCACTAGATATGCTTATAGGCCCGACCGCGCGCAAAGCCAATGACGACAGCTTTGCCAGATCACGCATCAAAATCGCATTTTGCGAGCGCTGTGTCAGCCTTTACGTCGCTCTATTGTGAACACCAATCTATCCTGGTTTGTCGGGCTAGAATCCAGCCCCAAGGTTTAGCTTTGTACGTGCAATTTGTTCTTGGCCCTCGAAAACGTCCCGCGGCCAAGCAATACGCACTATTGCGCCGGTGGCAGGGCTTTTTCGGTTCGCAAGGCTCACACTAGCGCCGAAGCGCTCAAGCAACGTCTTGGCGATGAAAAACCCTAGGCCGAGCCTCGACGTTCCAAAATCCACCTTACTCATTCCTGCGACGGCTTCAGCGGGCCGTGTCGTGACATAGGGCTCGCCCACGCTGTCCATTACGTCTGGGGGAAAGCCTGGACCGTCGTCGGTGATGGTCACCACGACTTCATCCGCATTCCATAGCGCTCGAATCGTGACCTCTTTGAGCGCAAATTCGGTGGCGTTCTCGATGATGTTGCCGAGGCCGTATATGACGCCCGGCCGACGTTCCGCCACAGCCTCCGGTGAAGCTGCACCCCCTTCAGCACCCTCCGGCCCAGCCACAAAGGTGATGTTGGCCTTGCCTGAACGGTAAGGTGCAGCCGCCTCTTCCAGCATCGCACGAACGCTGACGCGTGCATGAAGAGGGTCCTGCTCGCTTGGGTGCCGGGTGAGCTTCAGCAGAATCTCGCGGCAACGCAGCGCCTGCGCGTTCAAGAGCACTATGTCGTCGCGCAGCGGATCGTCGGCCCCTATGTGGTGCTCCAGTTCCTTGGTGACGACCGCGATTGTCGACAGTGGCGTACCAAGCTCATGCGCGGCCGCGGCCGCCAGACCATCAAGCGCATGCAACTTCTGCTCGCGTGCAAGAACCATATCGGTGGCGGCCAAGGCCGCAGACATTTGCCGGGACTCCTTCGTGAGCCGCCACGCATAGAGGGCCATGAGCGTCGTTGAGGCGCAAACAGCGGCAAAAATGCCAAACTGATAAATTCGCGGTAGTTCGAACGCTGTCCCATCGTACCAGGGTAGCGGTTGGTGCTCGACGACAAGAAACGCGGTAGCGGCAAGTGCGATCAAGCCGAGTACGATCGTAATGCGCGGCGGCAAGGTCGCGGCTGAGACCGTCACGGGCGCAACAATGAGCATCGTGAAGGGATTGTTGATGCCGCCCGTAAGATACAGAAGCGCAGCGAGCTGCACGATGTCGTAAATCAAGAGGCCCGTCGCAAACCCAACGCTCAGCCTGTGCCGCGGCGGATAGCGAATGCCGAGAAAAACATTGAGCCAGGCCGATAGCGCGATAACCGTGAGACATGCTCCGATAGGCAGCGAAAATCCGAACAGAAACGTCACGACGCCAATCGCAACCAGTTGACCCAGAACCGCGACCCAGCGCAAACGCACGATCGTGTTGAGACGCAACCGGCCTTCGACCGGATCGATCAGAAGGGAGGCGCTATTTTCTGTTCGTAGTTTTTGCAACGCACACAAACCATGAGTGACGCAAGGTTGGCTGAGGTTAGCATAGGTAACGGGCAGAATGCGTAGCCTGAGCGATGGCATGCAATACGAACCGTCGAAGATCTTTCCGCCGGGTTGGCAAACGCGACAATAGGGCACCGTTCACGGGGGTTGCAGCCAGGCCCTGCGGGGATTAACTGCATCGATAAAGGAAAGACCATCAAATGAAACTGATACTGGCAGTTGTGGTCGGGCTCGCGGCTGGCGCCATAGCCGCCGTTTCAATTATTCCGCAAGCGCGCGAGGCAATCCTGCCGTCCGGGGGGCCGAGGACAAGCGGGAAGGCGCTTATTGGTGGGCCATTCAGCCTCGTCGATCAAAATGGTACACGCGTAACGGAGAAGGATTTCCGCGACCGCTACATGCTTGTTTTTTTCGGCTTCACATCGTGTCCCGACATCTGCCCAGCCGGATTGCAGCTTGTAGCCAGTGCGCTCGACAAGCTTGGGGAAAAGGCCGATCGCGTTGTGCCGGTCTTTATCACCGTCGACCCTGAACGAGATACACCGGCAAAGCTCGGCGAATATGTGCGGAACTTTGATTCGCGCTTCGTGGGTTTGACCGGCACGCTCGAGGAGATCGCTAAAGCGGCGAAGGCCTATCGCGTCTACTACAAGAAGGTACCAAACGCAGATCTTCCCGACGATTACTCGATCGATCACACGTCGATCTTCTACCTCATGGACCCCAATGGTGAGTTCGTGACGCACTTCTCGCCGACGACGCCCGTTGAGGAGATGGCGGCAAAACTCGACAAGGCGTTGTAAGCGATTGCGCCATACGCAATCGCGCGAACAAAGCGCCAACCTCGTTTCGCACATGCACATGTGCGTTTGGCCTCAAGCCGAAGCGGCGCGCCGGCCACAGTCTAGCCACGTTGTCTGTGCTCTTGCGCATTGTCACTGGCTTGTCGCGCAATCTTTAGCTAAATCTGAATTTGGGGAAGCAAGCCAAATAAGTTGAGCATGGGCTTAACTCGTCACTTCCGAGTCGGTCCATCATTTGTTCAGCGCGAGGGATATATGCGGCAAACCGTGGCACCCGCGGAAGCCTTATCGAAACCAACTGAGCTCGATGAGATCGGTGCTCCAGTCGAGGTTCGCAGGCACGCCGGTGCGCGTCGTCTGACGCTTCGCGTCAGTCGCACACGGCGCGCCGTAATCGTAACGCTTCCCGTGCAATGCGACCTCAACGAAGCCGACTCCTTCATCATCCGCAATATCGATTGGGTGCGCGAGCATCTTGATCGCGTGCCCCACCCCGTTCCATTTCACGAAGGTGCGCTGTTGCCTTTGCGCGGCAAGATTCATCGGCTCGTGTTCGCGCGGAAACGTGAAACGGGCGGCGTCGTTCAGCGCAGCCAGTCGAAGACGGGATTTCCCGAGCTCCGCGTCAGTGGTCATGTCGAGCATGCGCCGCGACGTTTGCGCGATTGGCTATTCGAGGAGGCAGGGCGCGATCTCGATGGCCACATCATTCATCATTCGCGAAAATTGGGCGTCACCGCCAAGCGCATCGCTGTTCGCGATCAATCCAGCCGATGGGGCTCCTGTTCAACGACGGGAGTACTCTCGTTCTCATGGCGACTTATTCTCGCACCGCCCTTTGTGCTCGACTACGTAGCTGCCCACGAGATCGCGCACCTCGTCGAAATGAACCACGGCCCGAAATTCTGGGCGCTGGTAGAAAGTACGATGCCGCGCATGCAAGAGGCCAAGCTTTGGCTACAGCGCTACGGCCTCTATCTTCACCGATACGGCCTAGCTGAGCGCAAATCGGGCTGACACACACGCTTAATCTGCACCCTGATCTGCTTGAACGCCGCCCCAACAGCGTGATCTTCGGCTGTGCGCGACCTTGCGCTAGATCGAGCGAAAGCAGAATGGGGAGCACGCTTACACATCGAGGTTTACAACCGAAAGCGCGTTTTGTTGAATGAATTCACGGCGCGGTTCGACGACATCGCCCATCAGCTTTGAGAAAATCTCGTCTACCTCGGATAGGTTGCCGACCTTGACTTGAAGCAACGTGCGCACCTCGCGATCCAGCGTCGTTTCCCACAGTTGCTCGGGGTTCATTTCGCCCAAACCTTTGTAACGCTGCAGCGAGATCCCCTTACGCCCAGCCTCGTAGATTGCGTCGAGCAGACCGCGCGGGCCGTGGACGTTGATCGTCTCCGTTTTACGTCGAAGCTTTGCTGCGGAGCCATAGACCTCGGCCAGATGCTTGTGCCGCTCGTTCAAGCGCAGTGCATCGAGCGAACCAAGAAAAGCCAAATCGAGCGCGTGCGCCTCGGTGACCCCACGCACTTCGCGCTTAAAGAAAAAGCCGTCGTTGCCAAAACGGCCTTGCCAGCCCTTCTCTGTCTCCTCGGCAATGACATCGAGCCGGCGCGCGATGTCTTGAGCGACCACGTTTGCGCGGTCGGCCGAATGCAAAAGGTCGGGCTCGAATGCGCCGTCAATCGCCACCTGCTCGACGATGCCGCGCGAATACCGCGAATGCAGGACTTCGATGAGACCAACGATGGCGCGCGCTTGATCGACGATATGGCGCAAGTCCTTGCCGGCGCGCTCCTCACCGGTGCCACTGACCAGAACCGTCTCCTCTAAACCGGAGTCGATCAGGTAGTCTTCCAGTGCACGCTGGTCTTTAAGATACGTCTCAGACTTGCCGCGCGTGACCCTATAGAGCGGCGGTTGTGCGATGAAGACGTGGCCGTGCTCAACGAGTTCGGGCATTTGCCGATAGAAAAACGTCAGAAGCAGCGTGCGGATGTGGGCGCCATCGACGTCGGCGTCCGTCATGATAATGATCTTGTGATAGCGCAGCTTGGATAGGTTGAAGTCGTCGCGGATGCCAGTGCCCAGCGCCCCGATGATATTGGTCACCTGCTCAGATGAGAGCATCTTATCGACGCGCGCACGCTCGACGTTCAGGATCTTACCGCGGATCGGCAGTACAGCCTGATACTCCCGCTTTCGGCCCTGCTTGGCCGAGCCGCCAGCCGAATCACCCTCGACGATGAAGAGCTCGGTGTTGGCAGGATCGCGATCCTGACATTCGGCGAGGCCACTGGGCAAACGCAAGTTATCGAGCGCGCCCTTGCGTCGCGTCAAATCGCGTGCCTTGCGCGCGGCCTCGCGAGCGAGCGCAGCCTCTACGATCTTGCCGACGACGGTCTTTGCCTCCTTCGGGTGCTCCTCAAACCAAGCGGTGAGCTGTTCGCCAATGACGCCTTCGACCACCGGTTTAACCTCGGAGGACACGAGCTTGTCCTTCGTCTGGCTGGAGAATTTGGGGTCGGGAACTTTTATGGAGAGCACGCATGTGAGGCCCTCGCGCGAATCCTCACCCGAGAGGTCGACCTTCTCTTTTTTCGCTAGCCCACTCTCACCCGCATACTTGTTGATGACACGGGTCAGCCCGGCACGGAAACCAGCCAAGTGCGTGCCGCCGTCGCGCTGACGGATATTGTTGGTAAAAAGCAGCACGTTCTCGTGGTAGCTGTCGTTCCACCACAGCGCTATCTCTATGCCGATGCCATCGCGTTCAGCACGGATCATGATTGGCTCAGGTAAGAGTGCCTGCCGAGAGCGATCGAGGTAGCGCACGAACGCTTTCGTGCCGCCTTCATACATCAGCTCGTCGCGCTTCACGTCCGCATGACGCGCATCTGTGAGGACGATTTTGGCGCCCGAATTGAGGAAGGCCAGCTCGCGCAAGCGATGCTCAAGCGTCTCGAAGTCGAACTCTGTCTGGGAGAAGGTCTTCGGGCTCGGCAGAAACGACACCTCCGTGCCATGCTGACCCTCAGCGTCGCCGACAACGTGAAGCGGTGCCACGGCCACGCCATCGCTGAACTCGATGAGGTGCTCCTTGCCAGCGCGCCAGATCCGGCATTTAAGCCAGGTCGATAACGCATTGACGACAGACACGCCCACTCCGTGTAGACCGCCAGATACCTTGTAAGCGTTCTGGTCGAACTTGCCGCCCGCGTGCAACTCCGTGAAAACGATCTCAGCAGCCGAGCGCTTCGGATCCTGGTCGTCGTCCGCTTTGATGCCAGTGGGAATGCCACGGCCATCATCACGCACGGTACACGAGCCGTCGGGGTTCAAAGCAACAGAGCACTCATTGGCGTGGCCGGCCAGAATCTCGTCGACGGCGTTGTCGACGACCTCATAGATCATGTGGTGCAAACCGGAGCCGTCGTCGGTGTCGCCGATGTACATCCCGGGGCGCTTGCGGACAGCATCTAGCCCCTTCAGCATTTTGATGGAATCGGCGCCGTAGTCCTCGGCGCCCGTATTTTTGTTCGCGGGCAAAGCGCTCATATAGTTCTGTCCTTGAGGGTCAGTCAGCCTTGGCGTTTCTTATACCACGGAACCAGCCGTTGCATCGTGAAAATGCAGGCTCGGAACTCATCGCTCCCAATGGAAAGAATATGCTTTTCAATGGGTTGTAGCGTGACCATATCTGCTCAGCCGGATGCAGCAACGAACCCTGTCAAAGCCCCATCCTCAACCTGCAAAAAGCAAGCATTTTCGCGCAGTGCGGCGAACGATCCTTGATCCGTTCCAGTCATCCACGACTGAGCCCCAAGACGCAGAATCTCATCGAAGAGCGCCGCCCGGCGCGCCTCGTCCAGATGCGCCGTGATCTCGTCGAGAAGCAGTATGGGAGCGACCCCCTCGCAGCGACGCGCAACGAGTTCGGCATGGGCGAGGACGAGGCCCAAAAGCAGCGCCTTCTGCTCTCCGGTGGAGCAAAGGCGCGCGGGCAACTCCTTGGGTCCGTGCGACACCAGAAGATCAGAACGGTGCGGCCCCTCAAGGGTGCGTCCCGCAGCCCGGTCGCGCTCGCGAGTGTCACGTAGGATCGCCGCGTAGGCGTCCTCCACCTCGACGGCGGTCAACCGGGCGAGATCAGCTTCGAGCGAACCTTCAATTGCAAGCCCCGCCCATGGAAACGGCGAGCTTGGATCGCGCACCTGTCGCTCAGCCGTAATGGACGAAAGGCCCGCCACAGCTTCAGCGCGTGCGGCGGCAATCGCCGTGCCGGTCTCCGCCATCACCTGCTCCAGACCCTCAAAGCGCGCGGCTTCGCGCACGCCGTCGGCAAGCAAGCGGTTGCGCTGTTGCATGGCGCGCTCAAAACGCCCCGCAAGCTTGCGATAGCTCGGATCGAAACAAAGAATGAGCCGGTCGAGAAAGCGGCGGCGTTCTGATCCCGGCCCCATGAATAAGCCATCCATGGCGGGCGTCAGCCACACCATCTCGACGTAGTCGGCCAGCGCGCCCGAGCCGCCAATCCTCTCCCCGTCGATGCGCACAAGGCGGCTAGAGCGTTCGCCAGACTCTTGCGGCGGCGCCAGCCCTGTCCCGATATCAACTTGGCCAAGATGGGTATGCACGCGCGCCGCAACCGCCCAACC
The DNA here is from genome assembly GCA_024230315.1 of Hyphomicrobium sp. Lineage (GTDB taxonomy): Bacteria > Pseudomonadota > Alphaproteobacteria > Rhizobiales > Hyphomicrobiaceae > Hyphomicrobium_A. Next base: position 5,743 of record JAAERO010000184.1, on the reverse strand, counting down.
GCCACCGTTAGCGCCACGCGTTAGTTCAGGAAAGGCCGCCCGGCGCAGACCACGCCCGGGCGCCAACAGTGAGACGGCTTCGAGAAGATTAGTCTTGCCCGCACCATTGGCGCCGATGAGGACCTGCGGCCCCGGTCCAACTTCCAGAACGGTATTGGCGTAGTTACGGAAATTCGTGAGCGTCAGGCGCTCAACCCATAGCCTTGCGGCGGAGGCGCTTTGTTTGGGCGTGGGCGCCCGCCCGGCTGCTGCCTCCACGGGCTACACCCGCATTGGCATCAGCACGTAAAGCGCTGACTCGTCGTCTGCGTCCCGCACCATGGTGGGAGAGCCCGGATCAGCAAGCTTGAAGCAGGCCTCTTCACCCTCGAGCTGACCGGCAATATCGAGCAGATAGCGAGCGTTGAATCCAATCTCGAGCGGATCGGCCGAGTATGCCACACTGATCTCCTCGGTTGCGCTACCGCCCTCTGGGTTGTTGACCGACAGAATGAGCTTATTGGGCGTGATGTTGAGCTTGACGGCACGTCCGCGCTCACTCGCGATCGTCGACACACGATCGACAGCACCTATAAATTCCGCGTTGGAGACTTTCATCTCCTTGTCGTTGCCTTGCGGAATGACGCGCCCGTAGTCAGGAAATGTTCCATCGATCAGTTTCGACGTGAGTGTCACGGTGCCGATCTCGAAGCGTACTTTCGCTTGGCTTACACCGATCTTTATCGTCGCCGTGCTGTCCTCAAGCAGCCGGTGCAGTTCGTTCACGGTCTTGCGTGGGACAATGACGCCTGGCATGCCATCGGCACCCTTGGGAACGGGCAACTCGACTTGGGCAAGCCGGTGACCGTCTGTTGCCACCGCACGCAGCGTTGCCGCCTTGTCGGCCTGCGCCGTGTGCAGGTAGATGCCATTCAAATAGTAGCGCGTCTCCTCAGTCGAGATGGCAAAGCGCGTTTTATCGATGAGTCGTTTTAGGTCTTGCGCGCCAAGTTCAAACTCATGGCTTAGCTGGCCGACGGCAATGTCAGGAAAATCCTCGGCGGGAAGCGTTTGCAACGCGAACCGCGCCTGGCCAGCGGCGAGCGTCAGGCGCTCCTTTTCCGCGTCTCTACGAATGTCGACCTGGCTGCCGTCGGGAAGCTTGCGCACAATGTCATGCAGAATGTGCGCAGAAACCGTGACGGCGCCGGGGGCGCTCACGTCGGCTGCAACCGACTCGATGACCTCGCGCTCAAGATCTGTGGCTTTGAACTCTAGGGTCGAATCACGTGTTCGCAACAGCACGTTGGATAGAATGGGGATCGTCGTACGCCGTTCAACGACACTCGTTACGTGGCCGAGCGCCCGCAAAAGTTCACCACGTTCAATCACTAGCCACATGGCTTGTTCCTCGGCGCATTCTGGGAGGCTAGCCTCGTCCCTGTAGAGGCCATAAGGCTGCCCTTTCGCGAGACGGTGAGCCGCGGAGGCTGGGACCACTAAACTGAATGAGGATTCGCGCTTAGATAACTTGACCCGATGCCGCCGACTTTTTCAAGGGGCGACGGTGTAAGCTCATATTATCAGAGGGTACCAACGGCTTAGGAGCGGCGTCAATGCCGACGCCGCCCCACTCCGGTCCGATTCGCCGCGCCTTGCCCGGGCACGGCTGACCAGTCGGCCACTGAAAACCGCTCAGTGGCTCAATAGCTTCTTCAGGTCTTCAATTTCATCTTTCAGGCGAGGACTATCCGTTATCTGTCCTTCAATCTTGCGAATGGCGTGGAGCACCGTGGTGTGGTCCCTGTTGCCGAACCGCCGCCCAATCTCAGGCAACGAACGCGCAGTCAGTTGCTTGGCGAGGTACATTCCAATCTGGCGCGGCCACACCACCGAGCGATGACGGCGCTGCGAAAGCAGATCGCCCTTCGAGACGCCAAAGTGACGAGAGATGATGCGCAAAATATCCTCGATCTTGATGCGGCGCGGCTCGAGTCCCTGCACCAGATCGCGGATCACCGTCGTGGTAACGTCGGGCGTAATCGCCGTGCGCATGTACTGCCAGGTGGCATAGAGACGGGTGATAGCTCCCTCTAACTCGCGCCCACTTTCTGTAAGGCGCTCGGCAAGAAGCTCCAGTATCTCACGATCCAACGTGAACGAAGGATCGCCAGCGCGCTTTTCGGCCAGACGCTTCTCCAGAATCTTTAGCCGGAGTTCGTGGTCAAGCGTCCCAAGCTCAGTGACGAGCCCCCGCTGAAGCCTAGAGCGCATGCGCTCGTTGAGACGTTCAATGTGGTTGGGTGCACGCGCAGAGGCGACAACCACCTGACGCCCGCCATCAAGCAGAGCGTTGATGATGTGGTCGAACTCCTGCTCCGTCCGTTCGCCATGCATGAACTCCAGATCATCGATCAAAAGGATGTTGATGCAGCGGAATTTGTCCTTAAAGGCGAGCGGATCCTGACTGCGCAGCGCCTCGACGAACTGATAGCGGAAGCGCTCAGCTGTCAGGTACAGCACCTGCGCACGTGGCTCACGCCGCTTAACCTCCCAGGCGATAGCGTGCAACAAGTGTGTCTTTCCCAGGCCAACCGATGAGTGGATGTAGAGCGGATTGAACCCGGATTTGTCAGCCAGCGCTGTTTCGGCAACCTGCGTGGCGCCCGCATGTGCCATGCGGTTTGAAGAGCCGATCACGAAGCTCTCGAAGGTATAGCGCGGGTCGAGCGGCGAGCCCTCGAAGCCGCCCACATTCGTCCGACCCACCGATTGTGCAGGGGACACAATACCGGCCATCCGCTGACCGTGCTCAGTGCGCACAGTTGTCCGGGACCCGTTGGCACCGTCACCAGATCCAACCTGTGCCGCTTGGTCATTGTCGCAACGCGCAGCAGCCGCTCCGCCGATCTGGCGCAGCACAACCTCGACGCGTTCCGCCCCCTTGAATTCGGCACGGCAACACTCGAGCATATCCTGCGAGTAATGCGATTGTATCCACGTTCTGAGGAACTTCACCGGCACCGAGACCTTGACGATCTTGCCGTCGAAGCCGTCAAATTCCAGCGCGTGAAACCAGCTGGAAAAAATATCGTCACCAAGACGCGCGCGCAGCATGGCGCGGACCTTTAGGCCCTTCGGCTCGCCGGTACTCTGCTTTGCTTCACTCTGGCCCGTACCCAAACCACCGCCAGTCGCAACCTTTAGCTCCGTCTTCTGAATCGTCTGCATTGCTGACCCCCGCTACTCTGTCCGCTTTTGACTTGCACCTCTAGTTGCCATGAACAGGCCCGCATGGTCGCCTTCCGCCGCCGCGGTCGCGCCATCCGCTTCTGTTCAGTCTTCCGAAATGGGTGCGCTAACCTTGCACCCAAGGTAGGCCGGCGGCTTTCCATCCCGCGACCTGCCCTCTATGACGGTTGGCATCGAGTGGCCCTTCGAAACCATCCGCCACATTTCTACATCGCTGGTATCCTGCATTCGCCATGGCTTCCGCGGCCATGCGACTTCGAACACCAGACCGGCAGACAAAAAATAATTCAGCGTCTTTCTTCGCTCCCGCCGCGTCGAGCACAATGGCCAAACGCTCCGGGAATGCCGCATCGATCCTGTTATCAGGAGATGTTTGCCACTCGACCGTCAGAATCTGTTTCCCGATTTGATTAAGATCGGGAAGTCCAACGAAGGTCCACTCTGCTCTCGTCCGCACATCGATCAACGCGGAGCTGGCATCGCTCTTTAGACGACCCCAAACTTCTTCCACAGGCACATCCTCAATGTGGACGACTTCCATCGACTCCACCTGTGTCCTCCACCAACGCCGGTGCCGCAGAATTGCTTCTGGCGACGGCCCGATTTACAGAGTTTTACAAGCTCAAGGAAACAACACCCCGCCCCCTAGGCTCGCGCCCAGAAAGATACGCAATACAATTATCAAAGTGACGATATAGCCAGGGACGAGATACTGAGGAAAACCTGGGTTCAACGCTCGTCATTACTAAATCAACCGCTGTTGACTCAACGTGAGTAACGCAGTGGACAGAGGCTAGCCCTTTACGCTTCGTTAAGCAAGTGGACACAAGTCCTGTTGCGCGCGCAAACGTCCGCCTTTTAGCGGTGACCGATGCGGTGGAAAACCGATGAATTAATTGCACCAACTGTGGAGTACGCCGCTGACGCAGCTAAAGATTTCCACAGTCATGCCGCAACGGCCAACACGGTATGCGCGTTGCCACCGGTCGCGTTTCGTTTCGTCAAATTTTTTTTTGAAGGCCGCTCTTCGCAAGCACCCGCGCACAACTTACCTGCTCGCGCTGTGAGGCCGGAGCGCCACTAAAATCCGCGGCTTATAATCGTTCAAGAATCGTTATTGGGTCGCGCGACTCGCAACTGCCGTGTGGCGAAAATACCGCGCAAGGGTCATGACCGACTTGGGTCATGAATTTGTCAACTTGCGATCGCCTTCACGCGTGCCGTCAGCCGAGAAATCCTGCGGCTAGCCGTCTTCTTATGCATCGCGCCCTTCTGCGCCGAACGCGCCATCAACGGCGTTGCGGACTTCAATGCCTCTAGCGCTGTGTCCTTGTTGCCTGCAGCAATCGCCGCTTCAACCTTGCGCACTTCAGTGCGAACCTGCGAGGTACGCGCCTTGTTGATCTCAGTTCGGCGAATCGTCTTGCGAGCGGCTTTCTTAGCCGACTTTGTGTTGGCCATATCCTAACCCTTCCTAGGTCTTTGGCATCGCTCCGTCCTTTGCTCTTAAAGCTCGGGCAAGCCGAGCGGCGGGGCGAAATGCACGTGCCGCCCGAAACCTTAGCTCCGAGCGGCTTTAGTTGGCAGTCGTATAAACGGCCCCCGAACGCCGGTCAACGGGCCTGCCGAGGCGGAAGAACCCGGCCGCAACGGAGAACAGGCCCCTAGAAATCTGTTATGGGTGCGCCGGGCACCCCAAGAATAGGCCGCAGGAGGGACACGCATGACGTCGACTTGGACATGGATCTTGGCATTAGTTATCGGCCTGCTGGCGATCCTTCTGAGCTCCGGTGCAGATAGGCCAGGGCTGCATTTGGCGCTGGCGGCACTGGTTTGCCTTGGGTTCGCGGTCCTCGCCGTTTGGGACTTCCAGCGACTGGTTGCCAAAGGTGCCGACCTTCCAGCCCTCGTTAGCGCAACCGCCCACGACATGGGCTTTGTGTGGGCCTGGGCCGCACTTGGCATGTACTTCACATACGTCTTCATTCTGAATTGGCATGAGTGGTGGCAGTACGTTCTCGCCGCCGGGGTCGTCGCCGCTCTGTGTTTCTTCTTTTCAGCGACAATGAGCCGGGATGCCGAGACCGGCCGCGAGGATGAAACCATGCTCAAGCTGGCACGCTATCTTACAATCGGCCAGCTTGTGGGCATGCTGATCACCATGATCGGCCTAGTTATTGACGATAAGATGCCGCGCGATCCCCAAGAGCCCGACTGGGCGGCAAACAACATCTTCTTTTTCGGGGCGGCCGCGCTCGCACTGATTAGCGCCAACGCCCTACGCAGCCCGAAACCGAAGAAATCCTAACCGCACCAATACATAGCTGGGACCTCCAAACTTGAACACACAAGACGCGGAACGCGCGAAACCCTTAAACCGACATTCCCCGGATGACACTGCATCGATGATGGAGTGCGCCAATTTCCGTTCCTCGAAGCAGGAACTGCGGTAATCAGACCCTCACTTGCCGCCACTGTGGCTGGCGAGCGTCAAGTCTGGCCGTTTGGTGTT
>JAAERO010000183.1 GCA_024230315.1 Hyphomicrobium sp. | reverse complement strand
GCCGATCACCCCTCTTCGACAGCAGCTCAAGCCGCCTGTCGGAATCGAAAAACCCAATCTGCGCCATCGTGCCCCGCCCGAATCAATCTGTCAGGCACGACACTCGCATGGATCGGCGAATGCGATATTTTTCGAGGTGCCATTTAATGGCTACAAGAGAGGGATGAACATGCCGAATGGGGACGGCAGGCTGGTCGTCGTCGGCGTCAAGTGGCTCTTGGGCAATTCATTGCGATCGCTTGCCTGCATCCTTGCGGTTGCAGGCGCGAGCGCTGCCGTCATCGTCTACCTCACCCCGCCCGCTGAGTATTTGCCCGAAGGCGAAGAGCCCAAGGTGTTCACCAGAATGAACGCGCCGCCTGGCTACAACCTTGTGACCATGCGCACGATCGGAAAGGAGCTGCAGGACGAACTTCTGCCCTTCGTGAATGACGACCCAGCGCGTTTCAAGCGCGGCGAGACAGACGTTCCTGCCCTCAAGTACCTCTTTATGAGAGTCACGCCGGAAGGCTTGCGCATCATTTCTGAAACGGTCGATCCAAATGACATCGACGCACTGATGGCAGCTCTTACGGCTAAATATCAAAAGTATCCTGGCATGCGGGCGTTTGCCACGCGCGGATCGATCATCACCAGCAACGACGCGGGCACCCGCAGCGTAAGTCTGGACATTTCAGGTCCGCGGCTGGAGGACATCTACGCCGTTGCCACGGCCGCCTATGCGCGTGCGGGCGAAGTCTTTGACAATCCTCGTATCAAGCCTGATCCGCCGACCCTGACGCTCTCCCAGCCACTGATCGAAATCCGCCCCGATTGGGACCGCGCTGCCGAGCTTGGCATGACGGCCCAAGAGCTGGGCTTTACAGTTGCAGCGCTCACAGATGGTGCGTTTGCCGGCTACTTCTACCTTGACGATGAGAAGATCGACATTTTCTTCTACAGCCGTGAACGCTTCGGTGCGGCACTCGACTCCGTTGGCCAGTTGCCCGTGTACACACCGCAAGGGACCATGGTGCCGCTTTCGACGTTGGCGCAGGTGAAGGAAACCGTCGACACCAGCACCATACGGCGCATCAATGCTAAGCGAACGGTTACGCTCAACATAATCCCGCCGCCCGCGATCGCGCTCGAGACCGGCGTGGCTATGGTGCGCAAGAAAATCGTGGACTACCTCAATGAGACCGGCCAGGTTCCTCAGGGTGTCACCATGGGGATCTCGGGCGCGAGTGATCAGCTTGAGGCGACCAGAAACGCGCTAGCCGGCAATTACATCGTGGCCGTCATCATCATCTATCTGTTGCTCGTCGCCGTCTTCAGCCACTGGGGCTACCCGATCCTGATCATGACGACGATCCCGCTCGGCGTCGCCAGCGGGCTCATTGGATTGCATCTATTGAACGCGGCGGGGGGCCTGATGCCAGCGGTCGGGCTCAAGGCCATCCATCAGCCCTTCGACATGATTTCGATGCTGGGCTTTCTGATCCTGATGGGCACCGTGGTGAACAATCCCATTCTCATCGTCGACCGCGCGGTCTACAATGTACGCCAGATGGGCTTAGACGCACACGCCGCTGTGACAGAGGCGGTAGGTGCACGGCTTCGCCCCATCATCATGTCCACCATCACGACGATCTGCGGCCTTGCCCCTCTCGTCTTTATTCCGGGCGCGGGCACAGAGCTTTATCGCGGCGTGGGCGTGATCGTGCTCTTTGGCATTCTGGGTTCGGCCATCGTGACGCTGACATTCCTGCCCGCACTCACGTTCATGGTCTTGCGTTATGCAGGGTACACAGCCACCCGCGCGCCCAAAGAAGTCGTTCCGGCCTAGAGCCCAAACGCTGTCTCCTTGTGCTCAAGCCTTGACAGTCGTGCTCGGCCGGACAACATCAAGCTATGCTGACACTTTCGCTGCTTCGCCATGCCAAATCGAGCTGGGACGAGCCCGGTCTTAGCGACCACGAACGCCCGCTCGCCAAACGAGGCTTGAAGGCCGCGCCAAGGATCGGTGCGGCCCTGTCGGGTCTGGGACTGAAGCCGGATCTGGTGCTGTGCTCAGACGCGGTGCGTGCGCGCGAGACCTTGTCGCTTATCTTGCCGACGTTCTCCGCGCCGCCACCCCAGGTCGTCTATGAAGACGTCGTCTACATGGCCATGCCGGCTGCTCTCCTAATGCGCATCCGCAGCGTCGAGGCCGAGCACACCGACCGCACACCTCGTCACATGATGATTGTCGGGCATAATCCCGGGCTCGAAGAGCTGGCAATGCTCCTTATTGGCACCGGTGCTGACGATGACTTGACCCGGATTGCGAAGAAGTTTCCCACGTGCGCCGTTGCCGTCATAGCGTTTGAAACCGGCAACTGGACGGAGATCGTGGCCGGCGCGGGGTGCCTTGAGCACTTCCTCACGCCAAGCCACCGACCTTGACGCTCCAGGTTGGCTTCCATACACCCGTGAACAAATAGGGGCTGGCCCCTAGGGGCTCGGCCCCCTAGGGACTAGGCTCCCTAGGGACTAGGCTCCCTCCTCGTCATGATGCGGCATGATTTGGCTGATTGAGGAAGGGGCAACTCATCAAGGCTTCAAAATGCTCATCCTGATCGATAACTAGCATCGGCATCCAGCGCCGTCCGCTCAAGTCCGATTGAGCTGCGAAATACTCAATATATCAGAAACTTAAAGATAGCCGCGTCCGGACGAGTCTATTGCCATCCTGGTGATTTGAGGGTATCAAAGCGGGTATCATGGAGGTGTGCCCGCATCATGCCGCTGACCGACGCCAAAATCCGCAACGCAAAGCCCAGCGCAAAGCCCAGCGCAAAGCCCATCAAACTCACCGATGGCCACGGGCTCTATCTCGAAGTCCGCCCGACCGGAGAACCAAGCTCTGGCGCTACCGCTACCGAATCGCGGGCAAAGAGAACGTTTTTGCAATTGGCGAGTATTTCAACGACAAGCGCACCGGGTACATTTCTCTTGATCATGCGCGGCACTTTCGGAATGAGGCGCGGACCTTGGTCAAGCAAGGCATCCATCCCGCGCACCATCGGAAGGAACGCTGACCGGCCCCCACGGAGTAGTCCAGGCGGCATGTTAGTTCATGGCGGCTTCATCGGCTAGATGCTGCGTTGGCGCCGGAGCAAGCCGAGGCTGCGAAGGTGGCCACGCAGCAAGTGCTGGAATGAAGACCTCGGGTG
>JAAERO010000182.1 GCA_024230315.1 Hyphomicrobium sp. | reverse complement strand
CGATCACCTTTCTTCGACAGCAGCTCAAGCCGCCTGTCGGAATCGAAAAACCCAATCTGCGCCATCGTGCCCCGCCCGAATCAATCTGTCAGGCATCAGACTCGCATAAATCGGAGTATGGGTTATTTTTCGAGGTGCCCTACGCATTATTCTATGCCCCCTAGGTTCATGGCCGGGTAGATCAATAACCAAGTAGCGGTGAGATGATCAGCGGGCCGCTGGGTGGCAAAAAATACAGCTCGTTGATGAACGAATACGCCTCGCTTCTCGGCGACGCTGTGCTTCGTCATCGCGCACGCACGGCTGAGCACTCTGCACGTGTCGAAGCAGAACTCGCCAGCAAGCTGAAATCCGAGTTCATCGCCAACGTGAGCCATGAACTCAGGACGCCCTTAAACTCGATTATTGCCTCCTCAAAGCTGCTGTCCGATCACAAACAGCGCAAGCTCTCGGAAGCTGACATCAGCGACTACGCCAACAACGTCCATGATGCCGCCGGTTACCTGCTCATGGTGATCAATAACATCCTCGATATCTCTGAGCTTCAAAGCGGCAAATGCATGCTCGATGACCGCGAGGTCAATCTGCGCGAACTCCTCACGGAATGCATTTCCTCGTTCCGCCTTATGGCTGAGAACGCAAGGGTCACTCTTAGCGACAACATCGACGCCAATCTTCCCAACGTGCGTGGCGATGGTCAGAAACTGCGTCAGGTATTCACCAACCTCATCTCCAACGCGCTCAAGTTCACGCGCAGTGGCGGCACGGTTTCGGTTGAGGCCACTTCTCTTCCTGAAGGCGGAGCAATGGTTCACATCGGCGATACGGGAATTGGCATGAGTGAAGAGGACATCACCGTGGCGCTGACACCCTTTGGGCAGCTTGATTTGAGCCGTGCGCGCGGGCGTGACGGAACCGGCTTAGGGTTGCCCATCGCGCGCTCGCTCGTGCAACTGCATGGCGGCAAAATCAAAGTAGAAAGTGACCTGAACGTTGGCTCACGCGTGGTCGTGACCTTGCCACCGTGCGACCAACTCCCCGTAGCAGAGGTACGCGACGCGGTGATGGGCCAAGGACTCGCATCTTAATGGGGGCAAACAACATGCAATCCAACATGCCACATTCCGAGGTGAGCGCCGCGCATGCCGACAGGTCCATTGGCCGTATCGTTTCGGTCACAGGCGCCAAAGCAATCGTGCTGCTCGACTGTCCGAAAGACGAACGCATTCGCCTCACCGAGCGCCCAGACATGGGAACGCTGCTCGCCATCGAAACCGAGAACACCGTTGTGCTGGCCATCGTCTCAGCCTTGAGCGTACCAGTTCCCGCACAGCGCGAGGGCGACACGGAAATCTGGATTGCCGAGCTGGGGCTTGTCGGCGAACTATGGCGCAGCACGGACGGCCGTGCCGCAACCTTCGCACGCGGTGTTACATTCTATCCTTTGCTGGGCGATAGGGCGCGCGTGCCGTCCAAACCGGAACTTGAAGCTGCATTCTGCGGTGACCCAAATAGATCGGTACGAATTGGCTGCATTCACCAGGATAGTTCCATTCTCGCAATGGTCTGCGTCGACGAGCTTCTCGGAAAGCACTTCGCAATCCTCGGCACGACAGGGACGGGAAAATCGTGCACCACCGCGCTAATTTTGCGCTCCATTCTAGAGAAGAACCCTGCCGCACATATTGTCCTACTCGATCCTCACAACGAGTACGCGACGGCCTTTGGCGATTCGGCGGAAGTCATCTCCCCAAGCAATATGCACTTACCGTTCTGGCTTTTGAATTTCGAAGAGATCGTCGAAGTTCTGATTGGCAATAACGAGCGGAAATCGGAGATCGAGATCCTGCAGGAGTTGATCCCGCTGGCAAAAGCGCGCTATGGCAACGGCCGCGGGCGTGAGAGCCCGGGCGGGCGCCGCGACGTCTACGAAGCAGGGCGCTTCACCGTCGACGCACCCGTGCCCTACCGCGTCTCGGACTTGGCAGGTATGATCGATGAGCGAATGGGTAAGCTGGAGAATAAGAACGATCTCGCGCCTTACCGTCAAATCAAGGCCCGCATCGACGCCATTTCTCAAGACCGCCGGTATGCCTTCATGTTCGGGTCGCTGACCGTTAATGACGGCATGACAGAAGTGTTAGGGCGCATCTTTCGTGTGCCCGTCGACAACAAGCCCATTACGATTCTCGAGATGACGGGTCTGCCTACAGAAATCGTCAATGTCGTCGTTTCAGTTATGGCGCGTATGACATTTGATCTTGCGCACTGGAGCGAGGGCAAGTTGCCGTTGATGCTCGTGTGCGAGGAGGCACATCGTTATGTGCCGGCAAACCACAATCTCGGCTTCGAGCCGTGCAAGCGCTCCATTGCGCGCATAGCCAAGGAGGGCCGTAAGTACGGCGTCTCCTTGTGCATCGTCACACAATGTCCAGCCGAGATCGACCCCACGATCGTGTCGCAATGTAACACGGTGTTCGCACTCAGAATGTCGAACGATCGCGACCAGGAAATAGTCAAGTTCGCACTATCGGATACCAGCTCGGGGCTTTTGGAGTTTCTGTCCGCTCTCGGTCAGCGCGAAGCTTTAGCGTTTGGCGATGGTGTTGCGCTACCCGTCCGGATCAAGTTTGACGAGCTCTCAGAAGATGTGCGGCCACGCAGTTCGACAGCAAACTTTAGTGCGCATTGGCAACGCTCGGTGGGCGACAAAGGATTTTTGGCCCGCATTCCCCAAGTAGACGCCGGATATCTGCTGCGCTACTGGCGTAATTCCGTTACGATTCAGTCGTTTGGGGCTATGATTTGGGGGCAGTCTTGTCACACCTTGCGGGTGAAAGCGAAAGCAGTCGTCTTGGGCTGGATTTTGACCGTCGCGTGAAGCTGGAATTCCAAGGTTGCCGGATCAGTTCTGACGG
>JAAERO010000181.1 GCA_024230315.1 Hyphomicrobium sp. | reverse complement strand
GCCGTCCTTGTGGGCCTGTCGACGCTGGCTGGGGCCGTGGTGGCTTCGGGCCTCTCACAATCCCTGTGAGCTGATATATCCAGCTAATTGTTAACGGGAAGAAGAAGAAAGAGACTAGGGTTTCTGAGGGCGCATTATGCACATAACCAATCATTGGAAGATGCTCATCACAGCCGTTGTCATTGCGAGCGGGGTGAGCAACATTGCTTTTGCCGACGGATATGAGGCAGTGGACCAGGGCTTTATGCCGTCTCCGGCACCGAGTTGGTCAGGCTTCTATGTGGGCGGTCACCTTGGCGGATCTTGGGCTGATGTGAATTGGGCTTACGAGACTTTGAGCAAAGAGTCAGTGTCCAATGACTCCAACGGCTTTATTGGAGGTGGGCACATCGGTTTCCAGCATCAGTTCAACAACTTTGTCATGGGACTTGAAGCTTCGGTTTCGGGGGCTGACCTAAGCGGTACGATGAGATCTAGACTCAGGCCCCCCAACCCAATTGACTCTTATAAAACGGAGATAGACACGATCGTTATGGTTGCTGGTCGGTTTGGTGTGACATTCAATCAGTTCCTACCCTATGTAAGGGTGGGGTATGCGGGTGCAGATGTCACTACGAGTGGCAAAAGCAGCATTCCAGATTCATTCAGTATCGCGGATTGGAAGAGCGGCTGGGTTCTCGGCGGCGGCCTTGAGACAATGCTGGGTAAAAATTTTGTGGCCGGCGTCGAATACAACTATATAGACCTTGGCGAAAGCAATCGCAGAGGTGTCACTGTCCAAGAGCGTGACTCCTTCACGCTTACCGATGTCGATACCCAGATCCAGTCGGTGACGGCACGCATCTCATACAAGTTTGGCCGTGATCGCCATCAGCCTGTGCCGCTAAAATAAATGAAAACGATATCGCATACGGATCTGCAAGGGTGCGGAACGATCTTTTTTGTCTGAAGCAACGGAAGGGTTGTATGCATCCGGTGAAGACCGCAGGGAATGAGGGTCGCGATCAGGCGGCTATGGCCTGAGCCTCCTTCCAGTTCCAGGGCAGCAGGTCATCGAGTTGCTTTGCCGGGTGGTCGTTGATGCGGGCGAGGACGTCTGCGAT
>JAAERO010000180.1 GCA_024230315.1 Hyphomicrobium sp. | reverse complement strand
GCGTCCAAGGCGTTGCAAGACGGCCTGAGGGCAACGCAAAGGCCGCCGCGAAGGCGGCAGACCAGCATCGCAACCGCGCCTGACGCCGCGCCGCCGGCACCCACAAAGCCAAAAGCGCCATTGTTCGAGGTGCCCTAGAGTGCGTCGCAGCGGTGGGCTTGCGGACGCGCAAATCAGGGCTGGTTCTTGAGGACAGAATGGGGCCCCCAGGGCTATCGGGAAGCCGTCGATGATTCCTGAAGTGCCGGTGCGCAGTCAGATGTCTCAATTGGATGGTCTCGACACGTGAACTTTTTGAACGCCGGCACCGCTCACCTCGTACTTTCGCACAATTGTTGTGCGGAGCGATCCCTTTGAGAATAGCCCCATAAATGTCGATCGCCTTCGGCGCGATCTTGATGGAAGGTGTTGTCATGTCTCGATCCATGCGTCTGATCGGCGCAAGCGTTGCCTTCGGCCTCGCCGCGCTTATTGCTCCTGCCGCGGCGCAGGATAAGAAACCCAACATTCTCGTCATTTGGGGCGATGACGTCGGTCAATCCAACATCAGCGCCTATACGAAAGGTGTGGTGGGCTACAGGACGCCGAACATCGATCGCATCGCCGACGAAGGCATGTTGTTCACCGATTACTATGGTGAGCAGTCGTGCACGGCCGGACGCTCCTCCTTCATTATGGGACAGAGCGTGTTTCGCACGGGGCTTTCTAAGGTTGGTCTGCCCGGCACCGATCTCGGCATGCGCGAGGAAGAGCCGACCATTGCTGCCCTGCTGAAGGCTAGGGGTTATGCAACGGGCCAGTTCGGCAAGAACCACTTGGGCGACAAGGATGAGCACCTGCCGACAAACCACGGCTTCGACGAATTTTTCGGCAATCTTTATCACCTCAACGCCGAAGAGGAGCCGGAGAACGAGGACTATCCAAAGGATCCGGCGTTCAAAAAGAAGTTCGGGCCGCGCGGCGTGATCCATTCGTGGGCGCTGCCGGACGGCAAACAGAAAATCGAGGATACCGGCCCGCTCACCAAGAAGCGCATGGAAACGGTGGATGACGAGACCTCCGATCGGGCCATCGCCTTCATCCGTGAGCAGACCGCGTTAGGCAAGCCTTGGTTTGTCTGGTGGAGCGGTACGCGCATGCACTTCCGTACGCACGTGAAAGCGGAACTGCGCGGCACCTCAGGCCAGGACGAGTATGCCGACGGCATGGTCGAACACGACATGCACATCGGAAAGTTCCTCAAGGTGCTTGACGAACTGGGGATTGCCGACGACACGATCGTCTTTTATTCGACCGACAACGGTCCCCACTACAATACCTGGCCTGATGCAGCCGCGACGCCCTTCCGCGGAGAGAAAAACACGAACTGGGAAGGCGGCTGGCGGGTTCCTGCGATGGTGCGCTGGCCGGGGAAGATCAAGGCGGGCTCGGTCTCTAACGAAATCATGCACCACATGGATTGGCTGCCGACGTTTGTGGCAGCTGCCGGCGACCCGAACATTAAGGAGAAGCTCTTGAAGGGCGGCGTCAAGGCAATCGGGCGCTCCTACAAAGTGCATCTCGACGGCTACAACACACTCCCCTTCCTTACCGGCCAAGAAAAGAAGGGACCGCGCAAGGACATCTTCTACTTCTCGGACGATGGCGACCTGACGGCGTTGCGTTACAAGGACTGGAAGATCGTGTTTATGGAGCAGAAATCACCGGGCACCTTCCGGGTGTGGATCGAACCCTTTGTCCCGCTACGATTGCCTCTGATCTTCAATCTGCGCCGCGACCCATATGAGCGCGCGGCGATCACGTCGAACACATATTTCGATTGGATGCTCGATCGCGCTTTCCTTTTGGTGCCTGCCCAAGCCTATGTTGGGAAATTCCTGGAGACGTTCCGAGAATTTCCACCTCGACAGAAAGCGGCGAGTTTCAGCCTAGATCAGGTGATGGAGAAGCTCTCACCACCTGGAGGCTAAGGGGCAAGTTGCTCGTCGCCTTTGGAATTGAGCTGCGGTGGCGGGAGGCGTCACCTTCCGTCGTCGATTTTTTTGATTCATTCCAATCCAAAGGGAATCGTTACCATGACCGCCACGCTTCGCGTTGTCTTTGGGGTTGTTGTCCTTCTGTTTGCGCAAACCGCTGTAGCAGCGAGTGATCCTCTATCGTCTTGGAACGACGGACCCGCCAAGAAGGCGATCCTGGAGTTCGTTGCTGCCGTGACGGACGAGAACGGCAAGGACTACGTACCCGCGGAAGAGCGCATTGCGGTGTTCGACAACGATGGGACGCTTTGGGTGGAATATCCCATGTATACACAGGTTCTTTTCGCACTCGATCGCGTGAAGAAACTCGCGCCGCAACATCCGGAGTGGAAGACCAAGCAACCCTTCAAGGCGCTGTTGGAAGGCGACATGAAAACCGTCGGCGCTTCGGGAATGAAGGGCCTTATGAAACTCATCATGGCATCACATGGAGGTATGAGCGGCGATGAGTTTGAACAAGAGGTTGCCAAATGGTTGGTAACCGCCAAGCATCCTCATCTCGATTGTCTATAGGGCACCTCGAACAATGGCGCTTTTGGCTTTGTGGGTGCCGGCGGCGCGGCGTCAGGCGCGGTTGCGATGCTGGTCTGCCGCCGCCTTCGCGGCGGCCTTTGCGTTGCCCTCAGGCCGTCTTGCAACGTCTTGGACGCAATTGGGGCGTCAGGTAGCCGCCATTCGTTCCAGGCTCACCATACGGCGCATGTTATAGACGAGATTCTGCAGCCCGATCTTTGCCGCCGCCCGCTGGAAGCCGATACTGCGCACGATGCGCCCGCCCGGTGCCGTCT
>JAAERO010000179.1 GCA_024230315.1 Hyphomicrobium sp. | reverse complement strand
TGGCCGCCTTGTCGCGCGATGTCTCGAAAACATGGTGGCAAGACAACCACTCACGATGCGTCGCCTCATTCAAGACACCCACGAATGCCGGGCATTCGAAGGTGTCTCCTATTGAACCGGACTAAAGCGGAGAGGTATGACTTTTTGGTGAGTCGGGGATGAATGAACCACGATTGCGCGTTAGGTTTTTCTTAAGGTGTAAATTTGTCAACGCGTCTTTGTTTTTCCATCGGCCGAAGTAAGTTGCAAAGTCGTCGTTGGTGCAGTGCCAAGCGGCACGGAACGGTAAAAGCAACTGCGCTGTCTCGTATGGCAGGCAAGACCATCACCTTCGACATTGACGCGTAGCCAGACGACGTCTTGGTCACAATCAATGAGCATCTCGATGACGCTCAAAGTGTTGCCGCTTTCTTCGCCTTTTCGCCAAAGGGCCCTGCGCGAGCGGCTCCAAAAACAGGCGGCGCGGTTTTGGATAGTGTGAGCCAGAGCGTCTTCGTTCATCCACGCAAACATCAGCACGTCGCCCGTTGACGCATCGGTGACGACGGCCGGTATCAAGCCGTCGGCATCGAACTTTGGTTGAAAGGCTGTGCCGGTCTCAACCGCTTCTTTGCCACCGCGCGGCGCGAATTTTGGATTTATCGAATCAGACATCGATCATTCTCATCGTGATGTTGCGTGCAGTGCGCGAGGACACAGTGAACGTGTCATTGGGTATGCGGGGCTTGCACCGCTTTAAGGAATCGGTCGCGCCAACACTCGGCGGTCTCAAAGACGCCGGTGAAGTGCGCCGTTACCATCGTGGCGCCGGGCTGATTGACGGCACGCAAGGTCATGCATTGGTGTACGGCGCTGATCATGACGGCGACGCCTTTGGGAGCGAGTTCGTGTTGGATCGTGTTAGCGATTTGTGCAGTGAGTGATTCTTGAACTTGTAGGCGGTGCGCGAAAATGTCGACCACGCGCGAAAGCTTAGAGAGACCAACGACGCGTTTGTCGGGAACGTAAGCGACATGTGCCACGCCAACGAAGGGCGCAATGTGGTGCTCGCAGTGACTCTCTACGCGAACGTCGCGCAGTAAGATCATGTCGGAATAACCCGAGACATCCTCAAACGTGCGCGCAAGTTCGGCTTCCGGGTCCTCACGATAACCGCAGAAGCGCTCCTCGAAGGCGTCGGCGACGCGTTTGGGCGTGTTGGCAAGGCCGGTGCGGTTGGGATCGTCACCTGCCCAGGCAAGCAGAGTACGCACAGCTTCTTCCGCCTCTTGGCGGGAGGGGCGAAGATGAGCGGTGCTTGCAGCCTGGATGCTCGAAGTTTTCTTCAAAACTGACCTTTCGCGCGCGTGCCTAAGTTTGGCGGTTGCCTGGATGGTTTTTTGGCAAATGCCCTTTTGGGCTGGCCTCACCTATATTATTGGCTGCGGTTTGAGAATTGGGAAGTCAGGACGGCCATTGGCCCCTGCAGCCCGCTAAGGATTTGCAATGGCCGATCTGGACGAGATCTACAATACGAAGCTTCTAGAGCTGGCGGCCCACATTCCGCATTCTGAGCGGCTGAACGCCCCCGATGCAACAGCGACCGCTCATTCCAAGCTGTGCGGCTCGACGGTCAGCATCGATCTCACGATGAGCAACGGCCGGGTAACGGGCTTTGGCCAAACGGTAAAGGCCTGTCTACTTGGCCAGGCAACGTGTGCGATCGTGGGGGGAAACGTCATCGAAGCGACGTCGCAGGAGTTGCGCGAAACCAGCGCTGCGATGCACCGGATGCTCAAGGAGGAAGGACCTCCGCCGTCGGGGCGCTTTGCCCAGCTCGCGCTGCTGGAACCTGTGCGCCATTACAAAGCGCGGCACGGCTCGGTCATGCTGGTCTTTGATGCCATCGAGCAGGCCATCGCCAGGGTCGAGGGCCGCGAGGAAAACCGGGGTGGCCAGCGGACGCTAAAGCAGAAAAATGGCGAGCCTCACCTATGAGCATCGCGGGTTCTCTTCTGAAGGCGCCGATCCATGTCTATCGTTGGACGCTGAAGCCTTATTTTGGCTGGCACTGCCGGCACGTGCCGACATGTTCTGACTATGCGCTTGAAGCAATCGACAAGAACGGCGCTTGGAAAGGCTTTTGGCTGACGGTCTCTCGGCTGTCGCGCTGCCGCCCCTGGGGAACGCAGGGGCATGATCCAGTCCCCGACCTTCGCGCCGAACGGCACCTATTCGCCCCTTGGCGCTACGGGCGCTGGAAGGGACTGCGGCATCCGACCAGATGACATCTGCGGTTGCCTCACCTATATACCTCGCATCTTACCTGCTTGGTTGGCAGCGATTGAGAGGAGATGAGGTCGATGCCCGAAATCACTTTGACGTTTCCCGATGGCGCAAAATGCGCGGTGGAAAAAGGCATTACGGGCAAGACGCTGGCTGAAGGCATCTCCAAGAGTCTCGCCAAGAAAACCGTCGCGATCTCACTTGATGGCAAGCTTGCCGATCTCGCCGATCCAATAGACGCCGACGCCGAAATCAAGATCATCACCCGTACGGATCCGGAGGCCCTCGAGCTCATCCGGCACGATTGCGCGCACGTGATGGCTGAGGCCGTGCAGTCGCTGTGGCCGAAGGTTCAGGTCACCATAGGACCGGTGATCGAAAACGGCTTCTATTACGATTTTGCCAAGCAAGAGCCTTTCCATCCTGACGATCTGGCAAAGATCGAAAAGCGGATGCACGAGATCATCCAGAAGAACGCGTCCTTCACCAAGGAAGTATGGAGCCGCAAGCAGGCGAGGGTGTTCTTCAAAAAGAACGGCGAGATGTTCAAGGTCGAGCTTGTCGACGCTATCCCCGAGGGCGAGGACCTCAAGATCTATAAGCAGGGTGAGTGGCTCGATCTGTGTCGCGGCCCGCACATGGCCTCGACTGGTCAAGTCGGCAAAGCGTTTAAACTGCAAAAAATCGCAGGCGCCTATTGGCGCGGCGATTCCAACAACCCGATGCTTCAGCGCATCTACGGCACGGCCTGGGCCAGCGGAGAGGATCTGCAGTCCTACCTGAAGATGCTGGAAGAAGCCGAAAAGCGCGACCATCGGCGTCTGGGCCGCGAGATGGATCTGTTCCACTTCCAGGAGGAGGCGCCGGGATCAGTCTTCTGGCACCCCAAGGGCTGGGCCCTGTTCCAGAACCTGATCGAGTACATGCGCCGGCGCCAGAACGCGGTCGGTTACCGCGAGGTCAACTCACCAGACATGCTGGACCGCGCGCTTTGGGAGTTGTCGGGTCATTGGGAGAAGTTCCGCGAGAACATGTTCATCACCGAAACGGAGGATGAACGCGTCTTCTGCTGCAAACCCATGAACTGCCCCGGCCATGTGCAGATCTTTAAGTACGGTCTCAAGAGTTATCGTGACCTGCCGTTGAAGCTGGCGGAATTTGGCAAGGTGCACCGCTATGAGCCCAGCGGCGCTTTGCACGGTCTGATGCGCGTACGCCACTTCACGCAGGATGACGCGCATATCTTCATCACTGAAGACCAACTGATGGATGAGTGCCTCGCCATAAACGATCAGCTTTTGTTGATCTACGAGGACTTCGGCTTTACCGACGTCGTGGTGAACTTGTCGACGCGGCCGGAAAAACGCGTGGGTTCAGATGAGCAGTGGGACCAGGCCGAAGGGGTCATGGGCAAGGTGCTAGAGGAAATCGCCAAGCGCGGCGGCGGACGCAACAAGACCTCGGTTACTCCGGGTGAGGGCGCATTCTATGGACCGAAGTTCGAGTACGTCCTGCGCGACGCCATTGGGCGCGATTGGCAATGCGGGACCACACAGGTCGACTTCAACATGCCGGGCCGGCTCGGCGCATTTTACATCGATGAGCATTCGGAGAAGAAGATACCGGTGATGATTCACCGCGCCATCTTCGGCTCGCTTGAGCGCTTCACCGGCATCTTGATCGAGAACCACGCGGGCCATTTCCCGCTTTGGCTGGCGCCGCTGCAGGTTATGGTGGCGACAATCGTGTCTGACGCCGATGCGTATGCGCTTGAGGTCGTTGAGAAGCTGAAGGCGGCGGGCCTGCGTGCCGAGGTCGATCTGAGAAACGAAAAGATCAACTACAAGGTGCGCGAGCATTCATTGGCGAAGGTGCCGGTGATGCTGATCGTCGGTAGACGCGAGGCGGAAGAGGGGACTGTCTCTGAGCGCCGCCTGGGGAGCCATGACCAGCAGGTGATGGGACTTGATGAGGCCATTGCCGCCTTGGTCGATGAAGCCGTCCCACCTGATTTGAAGCGAGCACGGTCAGCACAGGTGGAGAGAGCGGCTTAAGCGGCGCGCGGTTCCATATCCGCTTCTGACTCACAAAGCGGGCATCTGCCCAGCCACGCTGGTTCAGATTTGTATCGAAGCGGAGCCCAGCTATGGACCGGTTTGTGTGCGAGCTTTCTGCTACTCGAACTCATAACCGGCAACAAGGCGCAGGATCGCGTTTTCGCTATCGCTTGTGAGACCGAATGCGCCACCGATTCCGAGTTTAATGTGGTTCTCCAATTGGGCTTGTAAGTTGACGCCGAGGTATTGCTTCGTCTTGTCAGGATCAGCTGTCAGTCCAAGCACAGAGTCACCCAGTCCACCGTATAGCTCGATACCAAGTGTCAGCTCTTCAACATCCCAGCTCTTAGAACGGAACCAGCCACCTTCGTGGCCCTCTCCCCCGCCTTCAGCTTCATAGAATGTATAGTTGAGGCCCGTGGCGTAGCCGAACTCCCACTTTCCGCTTTTAAGATTAGTCTCGTTGATCCAGTTGAAGGCAACATTGAAGCGGTCTGAGAAATCGTGGCCGAGGATGAGTTTGGTCTCGATCTCGTGCTCGGCCTTTTCCTCGCCCTCTTCCTCATCCTCGTCTGTGCGTCCCGTCGCGGCCCGGATATACCGGTGTGCGGGTTTCAAATACTCGTACTAGATATAGAGCACTGGGTTGAGGAAGTGGCCGTAGTTGAACAGACGCAGTCGGTTCTCGAAACGCACGCCGCCGAACTCATAGTCTTCGCCGTCTATCTTCACACCTTCAAAGTAGAGGGCTGTGGTCCAGTAGTCCGAGACGCCGTGCTCGATTTCGAGAAGTTGGGCGGAGTAACTCTCTTCGCCTTTACCGCCATCTGAAAAGTCGCTGAACAGCTTGATCTCTGTCTCGCCCTGCTCTTCGGTGTGCTGGTTGTAGAGAACGAAGTTCGCTCCGTTGCCGGCCCAAGCCGAAACTGGAACCAGCATTGCTGCGGCGAAGCCTGCAATGACTGCGCTACGCGCCAACCGCGCATCCCCAAAACGTACCATCGCTTTTTTCCCTAAACGGGCCCCAGCGTCGCAACGTTGAGCCCTCCCCACGGAGCAATACCTCCGGTTTATTAAGCTATTCGGCTTCTCCGATCCTGAATGGCTAAAG